>JALQWE010000210.1 GCA_023258825.1 Planctomycetaceae bacterium
AGGACTCACCATGCGTTCGATGTTCCGAACCACAGCTTCGTTGTGTCCCGGGCCTGTTTCCCGGCGCAGCGTTCTGGAAGCCGGTTCGCTGGGGTTAGGGATGCTGGGACTGAGCGATATGCTGCGACTTCGGGCGGAGACCTCGCAGACTCGCACGGCATCGACCGCTCCGGAGACATCCATCATTTTCATCTGGCTGCCGGGCGGGCCGCCGCATATGGAAATGTACGATATGAAGCCGGAAGCGCCTGAGGAGTACCGTGGCGTATTCCGGCCGGTGCGAACCAACGTGCGGGGGCTGGATGTTTGTGAGTTGCTGCCGCGTCATACGACGTGTGCGGATCGCTACAACATCATCCGGTCTGTGGCACATGAATTTGCGGACCATGGTGGAGGTCACAAGCGTTTTCTGACGGGACGTCAGCCGGCATCACCAACCGGCTTTGTGAACGATGCTCCGGCTGTGGGTTCGATTGTGGCGAAGTGTCGTGAGCGGGTTGCTGCGGACCTGCCGAATTATGTTTCGGGGACTGAGCCTGGTCGAGCCGGGGTTGACGTGTACAGTTTCGGGGCCGCATGGCTGGGCCCTTCTTATACTCCATTCAACGTACCGGGGGATCCGGGCGAGGCTGGTTTTTCCGTCCGCAATCTGTCGGTGGATCAGAGTCTGAGTGATCGGATGAATGATCGGGCCAGTCTGTTGCGTGGATTTGACCGTATGCGTCGTTCGATTGACGAGAGCGGCGTGATGGAAGCCATGGATCAGTTCAATCAGCAGGCGATGTCCATGCTGACCAGCGATCGAGCGCGTCGTGCTTTTGATCTGTCGGAAGAGTCTCCGGAGTTGCGTGATCGTTATGGCCGTCACTGCTGGGGACAGCGTGCACTGCTGGCTCGTCGACTGGTGGAAGCGGGCTGCAGCTTCGTCACGATGGTCATGGAAAATCCGTATCAGTCCGGAGTGGAGTGGTTGAAGGCCGGGACCTACAACTGGGACTCGCACGCGGTGAACTGTCATTTGTTCGAGGACGCGAAGATTCGTTTTCCAATTTATGATCAGGCGGTGACGGCGCTTGTGGAAGATCTGTACAACCGTGGTCTGGACCGCAAGGTGATGCTGGTGGTGACAGGGGAATTCGGACGCACACCGCGGATTAATTCTCAGACGGGGACTCAAACCGGTGTCTCACAGCCCGGGCGGGATCACTGGCCACAGGCGATGTCGATGCTGGTGGCGGGTGGTGGTATGCGTACCGGGCAGGTGATCGGTTCCACAAACTCGAAGGGTGAAGAGCCGAAGGAGCGACCCTTGACACCGAATGACCTGTGGGCCACGGTTTACCGTCATCTGGGAATCGACTGGACGCAGAGTTTTCCGGATCACAGCGGACGGCCGATGCCGATTCTGCCGTTCGGAGAGCCGATTGCTGAGTTGCTTCCGGTGAGTTGAGTGTTGTGGCGCTGACAGGATATTGCGAGCGATTCCGCCGACGGGTTCAGTTTGACCGCATCAGTTGACTCAGCCGACGGTCTGTTCCTGCGGGATGGAAGACGGGTGGACGACCGAAGTTGATGGACGATGTGACGAGGAGTGAGACCAGATGAACAGGCGTCAATTTCTTGTCGCGTCGGGCGTTGGGGTGGCTGGCTTTCGTTTTGGTGGTCAGCGGTCATCGGCGGGCAGTGACGTGGAGGCGACTGTTCCGAAAGGCACAGCGAAATCCACGATTCTGTTTTTTCTGAGCGGTGGAGCGTCGCACATTGACATGTGGGACATGAAGCCGACGGCGCCTTTGGAGTACCGGGGACCGTTTCAGCCGATTGCCACGACAGCCGCTGGTGTGAGGTTGTGTGAACACCTGCCGTTGCTGGCGCAGCAGGCGCATCATCTGGCGGTGGTGAACAGCATTGGCAGCACGGTCAATACGAACGACCACCATGCTGGATATTATTACAATCTGACGGGACATGTTCCGGATCAGACATTTCTGAGCCTGGGGAACAGTCGGACACCGTATCCGACGGACTGGCCCTACATGGGCACGGTGGTGGCTTCGCGCCGTCCGGCTCACCCGGATCTGACCAATGCGATTACGATTCCGCACATGGAGGGAGCGCCGGCGTACACGCGTCCGGGGCAATTTGCGGCTCGACTTGGCACGCATTTTGACCCGCTTTACGTGAATGGCAGTCGTGACAATCCGCTGGTCTTTCAGGCCCCCGCGATTACTCTGGAAGGCGATGTTTCGCCGTCCCGACTTGTTCACAGAAGTTCCATGCTGGCGGCACTGGATGGAGCCAGACGCGGGTTGGAAAAGTCGCGGAGTGTGGAGGCGTGGGATGCTCAGCAGCGACGTGCACTGTCCCTGTTGATGTCACCGCGAACAACAACGGCCTTTGACCTGTCCGGTGAATCGGACAGCATGCTGGAACGTTATGGCCGGACGATCAATGGAACAAGTTTGTTACTGGCGCGGCGGCTGGTGGAAGCCGGTGTTCCGTTTGTGACCGTGTTCTGGATGGGTGACGAGAAGGCTTCTGATCAGCGGAAGTGTGCCAGCGGTGGAGGCTGGGATACTCACGGGAACAACTTTTCCTGTCTGAAGGACTGGCTGCTGCCGGAGTTTGATCGCGGATTTTCGGCGCTGGTGGCAGACCTTGCAGAGCGTGGGTTGCTGGACGAGACTTTGTTGCTGGTCACCAGCGAAATGGGGCGAAAGCCGAAGATCGGAGATCCACGATCGGGCGGGCCTGCGGGTGCCGGTCGCGATCACTGGACTCACTGTCTGACGGACGTGCTGGCGGGTGGAGGAATTCGCGGCGGGCAGACGTATGGCAGCAGCGATCGTTATGCCGAGTACCCTCAGGACAAGCCGCTGACCCCTGCGGACATTACAAAGACGGTCTATCACGCGATGGGTGTTGAGGATTTGACCGCGTGGGACAATCAGAATCGGCCGTACAATCTGCTGGATACGGGTGACGCGCTGACCGCGTTGTTCTGAGCATCGGTCACAGCTGGCGCTGGCAGTTACGGGGTGCCGCGGCAGCGTCGGTGGTTATGCGCTTTTGCGGAACGATTCGCGTCCATCGATGATGGAGTTGGCATCGAAACGTTTTCCGAAGTAGCGAGCGATGGCATTGGGGTCACTGAGCACGGTTTCGGCGCTTCCGGAGACCAGTACCTGGCCATCACAGATGATGTAGGATCGATCGGTGATGGTGAGTGTTTCACGTTCGCGGTGGTCAGTGAGCAGAATTGAGATGCCGCGTTCCTTCAGGCCGCGAATGATGTCCTGAATACTGTGAATGGTCACCGGGTCGATCCCGGTGAAGGGTTCATCGAGCAGAATGATTCGGGGATCGCTGGCGAGTGCCCGGGCGATTTCGAGGCGTCTTCGTTCCCCGCCGGACAGGGAGCCGGACCGCTGAGCTCGTTTGCCCCAGAGCCCGAATTCGTTGAGTAATTGTTCGGAGCGTGCGGCGGCTTTTCGGGGGTCAGTTTCGAGGAACTCCAGAATCGCCAGCATGTTCTGTTCGACGGACAGTTTTGAGAAGATGGAGGTATCCTGAGGGAGATATCCCAGTCCGTGTCGGGCCCGCTGATACATAGGCCACGCGGTCACATCGACACCTTTCAGCAGCACTCGACCCTGGGTGGGTGCGATCAGGCCGCAGGCCATACGGAAGCTGGTGCTTTTTCCGGCGCCGTTGGGTCCGAGGAGTCCGACGATTTCGCCTTCATTCACGGTGAAGCTGACACCATCCACGGCGCGTTTGCCGGGATAGTCTTTCACCAGACCTTCGCATTTGAGAAGAGCCACAGGAGAATCCTTTCTCAATGACGCACCACGTCATACGGACGTTGTTTTCCTGAATGATCGCGATCCGGCTGGAATGCTAGCGGATCAGCTTGATTCTGGAAATATTCGGGTAGAAGGGGAAGGTGTAGAGGGGGTAGTTTGGGTCGCCCTTGTGGCTCATCACGGAAAAACCCCGACCGTTATTCAGGAACGGAATACCGTGTGGCCAGAAGATGCAGAGAGCTTCGCCGATCAGGTCTGTTTCCCGGACGGCATAGCGATGACTGTGAATGCCTCGCAGGGGCCTGCTGAAGTAATCAAAGAGTCGACCGTCCTTGCTGGCGGGTGAGTTGTCGCCGAGCATCAGGTATTCGTCGTCGGCCAGTTTCAGTTCGAGTCGTGTGCCGTAGGTCGTGTCGAGCTGCTGCTGGTAATCGCTGTATCGTTGAGCGTACGCGGAGGGTGATCGCAGGATGCTGCGCAGTTCATCGTAGCTTTGCCGTCCGGCTTCGCTGACCATCAGAGCATGGTATTCGTCACCGTAGCGACCGGAGTAGGGATCGGGTGTCAGTGCCTGATCAGAATCCGGGATCACAAGATCATTGCGGTAGTAGATATCGCGTCGCAGTTGCAGGCTGGAAACCGTGGCCTGCAGTCCGCGGGCGGCGAGACCGACGGGGGCCAGGTCCCGATCCGTGGGGAGATTCAGACCTTCTGTGCGAAGTTCGCTGTGGGACAGGAGGCTGACGGGACTTCCATCGACCCAGAGAGTCAGCTGGTCGTCGACGTTGGCGAAGGCGAGGTCGTAACTGCCGGCGCCCTGAACCGGGCAGACACCAGAGGCAATCAGGGTTTCTTCCGGCGATGAAGAATCACTCCTGTGATTCAGTGCCAGCAGCCGGACCTCACCGGTGGCAGGGTTGAGCTGACACTGTATGGTGCGAACGCCTTCTTCGAGTTCGATGACAAGGAGTGCCTCGGGACGAATTTCAGAGAGTTCCAGGTTGAATTCAAGCGTCAGATCGTTCGTCCAGAAAAGTTCCTGATCGTATCCCCCGCGATTGTCGCTGTTGAAGCCGCAGAAATCGGTGACCAGCTGGGGTGAGAGGGGTGTTTCGATGTTGACGCCATCGGCTGCGGCATCCCAGTGTTCCCAGGAGGGAATGAGATGTCGGTAGCGCAGCCATTCGAGGTTTCCGGGCTGGGCATTGACTGTGTAGGTGCGATTTTCGGCTGATGGAGTCCAGGCATTTTCGACCTGGGGCCAACCTCCGAGATCTTTTTGTGCGGGTTGGAATTCGGACGGGACCCAGCGTTCTTCGGCACCGGCCTTGAGAAGTTCGCGAGGAGGAAAGCGGTCATCGTAAACCAGCAGTTGGATTTCGCGCTGCTTTTTGAGGTTTGTTTTGCGTTGAATGGTCCAGGGATCTGATTCGGAACGCCGTGCGTAGATATCTCCCTGGCGGATCCGGATCGTTTCTCCGGGAAGACCTACGAGTCGTTTGATGTAGTTGACGTGGGGTTCTTCCGGGTTTTTGAAAACGACAACATCGTAACGGTTGTAGGTGGCCACCTGTTTATTGACGACGATTCGGTCCCCGTTGAACACGGGGGCATCAAACACTTCATTCTGGTGTCGGCAGTTTGGGCAGACCGACTGACGAATGCGGTTGTAGGGCAGAAGTTGTCCGCTGTCCTGATCGACTTCCTGGCTGGCGCCGATCGTGTAATTCAGGCTGCAGCCGCTGCAGGTGACTTCTTTGTGTCGACCATACAGGGTTGGTGCCATTGAGCCTGTTGGGATCACAAAGGCTTCGGCTTCGAAGGTTTTGAAGACGAATGCGAGGATGAACGCGATGACGATCGCTTCGATGGTTTCTCGCAGCCCTTCTTCGCGGGCGACCGGCTTTTTCCCCGACGGGTTCTTTTCCGGGATGAGTTTTCCAAGAGGCACGCTTGTCATGACGGTCTGCTGCAAAGTTTGAAGTCGGGACATCCGGGTCAGTAAATGCTCAACGGGGGACCGGAGAATTGTCTGAAGGACGTTCGTCCGGCGGTTGGTGTCGATGAGGCTGAACCGCTGATTGTTGTGTGGGAAGTTTGTCTGGCGCGGATTTTTTCGAATCCGTCCGCCTGCGATTTTTCAGTGAATATACCGAATTCGCCTCCAGTCAGGTATGCGAATTGGCCATTCCCGCCCCGCGAATTGAAGAATGGCGGGCCGGGAGGGCAAATGGACCAGAAAAGGTTTGCCGAGGAGCAGATTGTGCGGTACGGCGGGTTGTTCCCAGTTACGGCTGTCGGACGAAACCGGACTGTTGTCACCCTGGACGAAATAGCAGTTTTCCGGGATCTGAAACTCAGAATCGACAGCATTTCTACGTCGTCCGGGGGTATAGAAGACATCACGAAACATTCGGAGTGAGACGACCGTCACGGCTTCGGCGGCGACTCCCAGAGCCCAGCGATTTTGTTGTTCCTGCCGCAACTGAATCAAGGCGGCCCGTTCCGGGTCCATGCGTTTTCCGTCGATGGGTGAGACGGAGGCTTCGACCAGGGGTGTGGCTGTGTCCGCGCTGTCCACGGTCAAGGCCGGAAAGACCTGCTGGTCGTTGACTGTGACAAGAATCTGGCGATCGAATCCGGACACCTGCAGTTTCAGGCCACCCGGCCCATCCAGCAGTGGCTGCAATGTCCCCTGCCTCAGGATTTGTCTGTCTTCGAGGGACATCAGGAGGATGGAATTCTGAGCTGGCTGCAGGACAAGTCCAAAGGTATCCGCGCCGATGGGAATCCGCACGTGGATGGCGCGAGGCACGTTGGT
>JALQWE010000020.1 GCA_023258825.1 Planctomycetaceae bacterium
CTGGAACGGTTGGACTGCACAGTGGAATCCTGGCTGGATCTCGTGCGCAACTTCCGCCGGCGATTCCGCACGGAAGCAGGACGTCCGGATGCCCTGGCGGGGGTTAGTGTGCTCCGCAGGACCTGTAGAGCTGCGAAAGGCGGTTTGTAGCCAGGTTCGAGGTCCGGCGAGCTGAAGTATCGTCGCGGTTCGGCAGTCCTGAAGTCCTGTTGACTTCACCATTTGCCGTTTCGTGTCGTGGCGATTGCGCTCTGCTGATCCATTGAGACCGTTCGAGGTCTCAGGATGTGGCGATCGCGTTGTATTCTCCGGGTGCGTGATTCCTGAGGGGGCTGTTTTGCTGCATCGGGTTGAGGTGATGGGCTGTCGTTTTTTCATATGACGCTGGACCTAAACAGGTGCATGGCACCTAAGTGCACAGGGAGACTGCTCTTGTCGTGATGATGGATGACGCGGATACTGGGGGAAATGATTGTGATTTTTCCTGTTCTGTTGGTCGGTCGAGAAGTCATGTTGAGACGGATTCGGGATAATCTCTGGGGGGTATTGGCCCTTGTCGGGTTGATCTGGCTGATCTTTGGTGTTTCGTTTGTGATTGACCTGAAGCCGCTTGCGTTGGTGCCACGTACGACGAGAGGTTTGTCCGGGATTCTCACATTGCCGTTCCTGCATCAGGATCTGAAGGAATTGCTGGGCAATACGGTTCCTCTGACAGTTCTGTTGTTCATGCTGCGAGCAACACGAAAACGGCCCTGGCGGATTCTTGTCAGTCTCATCGCAGGGAGCGGAACGTTGCTGTGGGTCTTTGGGCGTCCGGAACCTCACATGGGCTGTAGTGTGTTGCTGTATTCGCTGGCGGCCTATCTGATCGCGGCCGGGGTTTGCGAGAGGAAGCCGTTGCCGATTGCTGCGGCGGTGCTGGTTACGGTGCTCTACGGGACGTTGTTCTGGGGTTTGTTTTCGTGGGACGGGCAGTTGCTGGGAGCGTTTTTTGGCGCGATTTATGCGCAGCGGACACTCCGTGGATCAGAGCGTCGCTCTGAGGAACGCGGCCATGCGGGTTCGGAGGCCGTGAAGTCAACCCCATCCGGACATCAGGGAAGTCATCCTGAACCATCGCAGTCAATGGCTGCGGATCTTCCACGAGCTAACGAAGCCCTTCGGGACAGTCAGGAAAGGTAAACGCGGCCTTGCTAACACGCAGCATCAGCCTGATGCAGCGTTAGACAGATTGTTCATGGCTGTCCAGCAAAGCTGCTGCTGATCGCCCTCATAAGTCGGACATGGCCGTCGTCCTTTGATCAGGCCACTTTCTGTTTCCGGCCGAGTGTTTGTTCGTAGCAGGCCAGAATCTGTGGGATCACGGCCTTGACGCTGAATGATTCCTCAATTCTTGCGATGGCATTCTGTCCCATTTTCTGCCTGAGTTGTTTATCTGCGGCCAGTTGTTGCAGGCGTTGTGCGAGGTCGATGGGGGAATTGGGTTTTACAAGGAATCCATCAAGTCCATCGCGAATACACTCTGCAATTCCTCCAACTCGTGTTGCCACAGTTGGCTTACCCAGCGACATCGCTTCCAGGAGAGCCATCGGGGTGACTTCACGAGTGCTTGAGAGGCAAATGCAGTCAGCAGCATTCACAAGGTCCGGAATATCCCGTCTTTGACCAAGCACAGACACGACAGATTCGAGGTTGAGCTGTTGAATGCGATCGGTGAAAAATTGCTGATAGTCCCCTGCGACACGTCCGGCGAAGAAGACATGTGGGTCGTGCCCTGCCTGAATCAGTGTTGGCAGGGATTCGAGGAGCACATGAGGAGCCTTACGAAATGAAACTTCGCCCACCACGCCGATCAGGAAGCGATTTTCTGGAAGGCTGAGTGAAGTTCGGACATTCGCGGCATCCCGAGTTGGCTGAAAGTTATTTTGATTCAGGGGGTAGTGGATGACGTCGAGCCTGCGGGACGGAACGAAATTCACGAATCGTTGAAACGAGGCTGTTGCCTGACTTGGGCAAATGACTCGATCATTCCACCACCAATGTGGCTGAAAATGAGTCATATGGCAGGTTGCGACAGAACGAAATCCGAAGAAACGAGCCAGCAACACCCCGAAGAAATTGGCACTGCTGAGGTGCGAATGAATCAATTCCACGCCACGAGTTCTGAGTTCCCGGGCAACTCGGGACAATTCGTAGGGTGTACGTCGAAAGGACGTCTCGAGGAATTCGACATTTGAGGGAAATGGATTGCTGGCAATCCATGCTCCGGGCTTGTGCACGAGGAGTACGGGCTGTCCGTGTCGTGCCAATTCCACGGTCAGCTCGTAACAGTGTCGAATTGCCCCGTTCAGGCTATTGGCAGAAACGAGTTGTACGATCACGAGACTGACTCCTGAGAGACAAACGAAAGAATCAGGAAAAGTCCTGTTGTGTGGGCGTTTGGGCCCCTGACCTTGTCGCCACTCTGAATGACCAGCGGAGCGAACGGCAGGATTCCTCCGGGGGGGCCAACGGTTGTCAACGATCTGACGGAGCAGAGTTCTACAGAGATTGAGAACATCTGAAAACCCGTCTTTTCCATGCGGGAAGCCGTCTGCGAGTTGGAGCGGCAGGAAAAAGATCTTCCTCCTCGTCCGTGGCATCTGATAACCTTTCCCCCAGGCCGGTCTGTTTTTGTGGCCGGCCTGTGGTTCTGCGGCACATGTGTTCCAAATCCCGAAACCCGGGAAATGCCGTGGCCGCGTTCTTCGCCACCTGAGATTTTCCGGGCGAGGAACAGTGATTGAACGTGATCAGGTTGCAGGTACCTGGGTGAGATTTCCGGCCGTTTAAAAACGTCCGGAGCTCCTTTCAGGGAGCATTTTCAACGGACTGCGGCCACATTCCAGGCAGGTTTAAGCAGCGAGATTGCAGAGGCAGATTCAAATGAGTGAGCCCCGAATCCCTCAGAATGACGTTTCAGGTCGGCCCGTGCTGAAATGTTTTCGTGGAGAATCATCGCGACTCCCCGTATCAGGCTTCATTATCTGCCAGAACGAGGAGGAGTATCTTGGCAACTGCATCGAAAGTCTGGAGCAGTGTGCAGAGATCGTGATTGTGGATTCCGGATCGACCGATGGTACAAAAGAGTTGATTCAGCGATATATTGACGATGGCTGGCCGATTCGTTTCATGCATGAAAAGTGGCGCGGCTACGCGGCTCAGAAGCAATTTGCTCTGGAGCAGTGTACGCAGCCATGGTGTCTGAGCATTGATTCGGATGAACGACTGGATGAGCCATTTCGTGAGTTGTTACCGAGCTTGCTGGTGGATGCGGAAAAGTCAGGGGTGGTTGGATATCGCATCGCGCGTCGCCCTTACCTGATCGGGTTTGGTTACACACCGGTGCATGTCCATGAACGCAGGAATCTGCGATTGATTCGGAAAGGTTGCGGGGCCTTTGAATTGTCCAAGAAGGTGCATGAGGGGATTGTGCCGACCGGTCCGATTGCGGATGCCGCAACGGGCAGTCTTCTGCATTATCGTCCGTTGCCGATTGACGAGCAGATCCTGAAGGAAAACAAGTACTCGACACTGAAGGCAGACCAGTTGGTTGGCGAAGGCAAGCCTCCGCGGATGTTCCGCATGCTCCTGAATCCACCGCTTTATTTTCTGCGACTGTATCTGCGAACCGGCTTGTGGCGGTGTGGCTACCCGGGTTTTATTCAGGCTGCGACCGGAGCTGTGTATTCCTTCCTGACAGAGAGTAAGATTTACCAGCGGCATGCGCTTCGGTGTCGTCCGTCGTTCGACGACATGGATGGACGGCAACCGGCAAAAAGGGCAGCTTAGTCGGGAAGGACGTGACTCAAGGGGTTGCGTCAGGATTGTGATTGACGAGATTGCCCTTGCAGACGTCAGACGGAATGCGTCAGCATCTCACGAGTGTCTCCAGCGTTGGCGGACTCTCCAGGGATTTGCGAGGGGGGCGGTGGTGACGCCGGCGGTCTGCTGGATTTCCAGCCGGGCAGAAATCAGGGAAGGCAAACAGTCCAGTGAGAGTGATTCACGTACATTTTGGCAAAGACGGGGGTGCTGAGCGTTTTTTTGTGCACCTCGTACGAGCACTGGGGGCGCGTGGTGTTGAGCAGCGTGCCATTATTCGACGGGGCCGCATCTGGCGTTCAGAGATTGAGCCGTTTGCTGAGATCACAGAAAGTAACTTTCGGGACGTGTCACTGGATCGCATTGTGCTTCCGCTGAAAGTGCGGGCGATGATCAGAGACTGGAAACCGGAAGCGATGCTTGGATGGATGCCACGGGCCTGTCGTCTGCTGCCGAGTACCGCGAGTGTGCACCGGATCGGACGTCTTGGTGATTATCCGCTGAGTTTGCGGAGTTTTGGCAACGTGGACACGCTGGTCTGCAATACACCGGGCATTGCCGAGCATGTGCGGCAACTGGGGTGGACGCGAGGATTGCAGGTCATTTCAAATTTTACGAACACGGAAAAGGTTGAGGCGATCCGCCGTTCAGAGCTGTCGACTCCGCAGGGCGTTCCGCTGATTGTTTCCAGTGGGCGATTTGTGGCGCGCAAAGGCTTCGATGTGTTGATTCGGTCGCTGGTGCAGCTGGAAAACACCTGGTTGTGGCTGGTGGGAGATGGAGAAGAGCGCGAGAATCTGGAAGCCTTATCGCGGCAGCTCGGGGTTTCAGATCGTGTGCGATTTGCTGGCTGGAAATCTGATCCCAGACCATACGTTGCGGCTGCGGACGTCTTCGGCATGGCCTCCAGTCATGAACCTCTGGGAAATGTGGTTCTGGAAGCGTGGGCGCAGCGAGTACCCGTCGTTGCGACTCGGTCCGAGGGGCCGCAGTGGTTCATGCGTGACGGGGACAATGGTTTGCTGGTGGATATCGGTGACGTCGCTGGATTTGTCTCTGGTTTCCGTCGGCTGACAGCGGATCGATCACTTGCAGCCCGTGTTGTGGATGGTGGCGAGCGTGCCCTGCTGACCGGATTCTCTGAAGCAGGGGTATCAAAAACGTATATGGACCTGTTCGCTGCTCGTCCGCAGGGCTTATTGCGAGTTGCCTGAAGGATCTGTAGTGAGGGCTTAGCCTGAGGGCGAGATCATTACCATGGCAGCGATGCCGGGACGGGGGAACGCAGGATGCCGGAGATTCGTGAAACGCGTGTGATTGCTCCGAATTTCAAGCAGCGGCTATCCGGAGTGACATCCACCATTATTCAGTTGGTGCCGATTCAACGACGGCTGGGCGTGAAGATTGCGGCCGTGGGTCCGGGGCTTCCGGATTCTGTCGCAAAGCTGAAGCTCTGGCAATTGCTTGGCCTTGCGTGGCCTTTCAGCGGCCGATCGCTGAGGGTTTGGCATGCGCGGCGAAATGTAGAGTTGGTTGGTGGATTACTGCTGAAGTATTTGCTGTTTGCTCCGTTGAAGCTTGTGTTCACTTCAGCCTCGCAGCGACACCATCAAAGGTTTACCAAGTGGCTGATTCGACGGGCGGACGCGGTGGTCGCCACAAGTCGCAGGACCGCCGCTTACCTGGAAGTTGAAAATCAGGTCATTATGCATGGCATCGACACCGCACGATTCAGTCCTGCGCGTGATGTGGCTGATCAGAAGCGTGCCATGGGATTCCGTGGTGATGCGAAGCTGATTGGTTGTTTTGGACGGATTCGTCACCAGAAGGGCACGGATCTGTTTGTGGATGCCATGATTCGTTTGTTGCCACAGTATCCGGAGTGGACAGCGATCATTGCTGGTCGCACAACAGTGGAACACGGGACGTTTGAAAAAGAACAGCGGGAGAAGATTGCCGCGGCGTCTCTTACGGATCGAATTGTGTTTGTGGGTGAACATCGGGATATAGAACGCTGGTATCAGATTTTGTCACTGTATGTGGCACCCCAGCGATGGGAAGGATTCGGGCTGACGCCTCTGGAGGCGATGGCGTGCGGGATGCCGGTGGTGGCTACCGATGTCGGCGCGTTCTCTGAACTGGTGGTGCACGATTGCACTGGTGTTATCGTGGAGCGGGACGACATCGAATCGCTGACTCAGGGGATTCAGCCCTACCTGGCAGACGCCAAACGGCTGGAGACGCATGGCGTGAATGCTCTGAATCACGTGCGTGAAAACTTTCCGCTTGAGCGTGAAGCTCAGCAGTTGCTTCAGCTGTATGACCGCCTGCTGTGTGACGGTCCTGAAGCGAAACGCTGTGCCTGAGCCGGCAGCCAGAAGTTCGTTGGCACCGGTGTGATTTCTGAACGGTGCTGCGTTGGATCGGTCCATGGGATTCTGAAAACAACGATGGAGGGCAGGATGCCCGGAAAAACAGTGATTGTGGTCCCGTGCTACAACGAAGCTCTGCGGTTGGATCTGCAGGTTTTTCGTCGATTTGCTGCGCAGCATCGAGATATTCGATTTCTGATGGTGAATGACGGCAGTACAGACAGCACGTCGGCGGTACTTGGAGAACTGGTGAATTCCCTGCCGGGAAGTTTTGAGGCGATCAGCCTTGAGCGAAACTCAGGAAAGGCGGAAGCGGTACGGCGCGGGATACTGCACGCGATGGCTTCAGGGGCCGAACTGGTTGGCTTTCTTGATGCCGATCTGGCGACGCCACTGCCAGAAGTGCTGTCGCTGCGGGACCTGATGAATGCAGAGCATTCGCGGGAAGTGGCTGTAGGAATTCGTATGCCATTGCTGGGACGGAGGATTCGTCGCAACAGTCTGCGTGCGTGGCTGGGCCGTCGTTTTGCGCAGGTCGCGTCATGGGTCCTGGGAACGGGGATTTCCGACACTCAGTGTGGTGCGAAACTGTTTCGCGTGAATCGGAGAACCGCCTTTGCGTTTTCGGAGCCGTTTCTGTCCCGATGGATTTTCGACGTGGAGATACTTGCTCGCTACCTTCACTGCAGCGTGCAGGACGGGGTCAGAGATGGAATTTACGAGTGGCCATTGAATGACTGGCAGGAGGTTCGGGGGTCGAAACTGAGACCGAAGGACTTTGTGGCGGCATTTGGTCAGTTAGCCACGATTTATCTGCGTTATTTTCTGTCGCAGCAGTGGCGATTGAAAGCTCAGTCGTGGGACTGGACGGCAGTGGAAGCACCGGCAACCGATGTGGTTCGTCGTCGTGCCGCGTGAGCAGACTTGCGGGAACAGACAGAGATGTTTCGTGCGGGATGGTCTGAGAAATCGTAACAGGGTGAGTGTCCAACACACTGGAAGACCGGGGAAACCGTGTGGAACAGGCTGAGCTGAAAGTGGACGAATTGAAGGAAGATTCGAGCCGTTCCGGGTGGACTTACGGGCTGTTCGCAGCGTTGCACACATTGGGCTGGTTTCTGGTTGCCAGTCTGAGCCAGTCGAATGCGCCTTTTGATCACATCGAGATGGTTTACTGGGGGCATGAGTGGCAATGGGGGTATTATAAGCACCCACCGCTGACGGCCTGGCTGGCGGAATTGGCATCGCAGGTGTTCGGAAATCGTGTGTGGCCGGTGTACCTGTTATCGGTCATGTGCATTCTGGGGTGTTTTCAGGCGGTCTGGAGACTTGGCCGAGGTATACTATCGCCCTGGTCGGCGGTTCTGGCCGTGCTGTTGATAACGCCCTCTGTCTACTTTGGGTGGACATCCACAGAATTCAACAACAACGTTTCGGCCAAAGTCTGTTGGGCGATGTTTGTCCTGTGTCTGTATCGAGGGATACAGCGAGGCGGCTATTGCTGGTGGCTGTTCACGGGGCTCTGGCTGGGCGGAGCTGTACTGTCAAAATACGATGCGGGCTTACTTCTGCTGAGTTGTGCCGGTTTTTCGCTGGTGCATGCGTCGGCTCGTCAGCGTTGGAAAACGGCTGGTCCCTGGCTGATGGTGCTGAGCACGGCAATTGTTATCAGTCCGCATCTGTGGTGGATGTGGAGTAATGATTTTGCCACGTTGCAGTATCTGAAAGCACGTGTCGGAGCGAAGCCGACAGTGATTGGGCACCTGCTGAATCCTCTGGGGTTTCTGGGAGCGCAGTTGGCGGCGGTTGCTCCTTGTCTGCTGCTGGGATCGCTGATCCTGCGATGGCCATTGAAACGACGCGTGCTGGAGGGAGAGCCGGAATTCGCTCGACAGTATCTGACGTGGGTGCTGTTGGGGCCGGTGGTTCTGGCGTGTTTGTTTTCGGCGGTCAGTGGCGGTCGATTGCGGAGCATGTGGGGGGCTGCAATGTTCACCTACATGGGCGCGGTGCTGCTGTTGTGGTTTGAGCACAGAACCGATCGTCAGGCTGTACGTCGATTTCTGCTGTGTGCCGCGGGATTGGGCTTGTTGATGGCGCTGGGGGCCTCCGGGCGGAATGCGTTGGGGGGATATTTTCGGGACAAAGTATCGCGGGTGGACTTTCCCGGGGAGCGATTGAGCCAGCAGGTTCAGAAAATCTGGTCACAACAGACTTCGGCCGCTCTGAAGTACACTGGGGGTGACTGGTGGCTCTGCGGAAATGTGGGGGCGTATTTATCCGAGCGTCCATCTGTGTACACGGATCTGAATGAACGGCTGGCTCCGTGGGTGAACGATGCGGAATTCAAGCGGAGGGGTGGCATGATCCTCTGGCCGGAACCGGACGCTGGCGATGAGTACCGGGCGATACTGTCGACGAGGTTTCCAGAGGCGGAGTTGCTGGAGACGCTGACGATCACTTCGGAACGATTTCCGAATCAGCAGCCGGTGACGATTGGAATGGCCATCATGCTACCGGAGTCATCTGCGGAATAGCGGTAGTTTTCAACGCGTCGCCGATGTGGCGTTACACGAGTGAAAATCCGGGTATTTCGCGGCGGAATGTGTTGGAAATCGGCCTTGGAATCGTCAAATTCAACGTGAGGTGCCGGAAAGCACGCGGAATTTCTGCCGCTGGCATTGACCTTGACCGGCAGACCGAAACTGGGGTAGAGTCGCCGATGCGATTTTCAGGGACGGCGATGCCAGGGACGGGGCGATGCAGAATTTTCTTCGGATTTCTTCTTACATCCTGCGATATCGAAAGCTGGTTGGGCTCTCGATTGTTTGCGCGATTGTGGTGTCCCTGTTCTGGGCACTCAACCTGTCGATCGCCTTTCCGGTCGTGAAGGTTCTGTTTCAGAACGACAGTCTGCATGAATTTGTGGACCAGGAAATTGAGGGATTGCAGGCATCGATACGTGAAGATGAACTCGCACTGGCGAATATCCCCCATCAGGATGTCAAACAGCGTGCGAAGATCCAGTATCAGGTAGGTGAGGAATCTCGTCAGTTACTGTTGTTAACGCGGATTCGAAACTCTGTGCTGCCACATGTTCCGAGGGACAAATTCGACACGATGGCTGTGATTCTGCTGGTGTTGCTGGCGGCGACACTGCTGAAGGGTCTGTTTATCTACTACCAGGAAATGCTGGTTGGAAGTGTGGTTCAGCTGACGGTGAATGCGATTCGTCAGGACTGTTTTCGCGCTGCACTGAAGCTGGACAGTCAGACATTGTCCAGTATCGGGACGTCTACTCTGATGTCCCGGATGACCAACGACATTGAGCAGATGACAAATGCGATTAAGGTCTTCGGAGTCACTCTGGTTCGTGAGCCGTTAAAAGCCAGTGCATGTACGGCTCTGGCCTTTTATGTGAACTGGCGGCTGGCGCTGTTGTCAGTGACGATGGTGCCGTTGCTGGGGCTGGTCTTCAACTTCTTCGGCCGCCGTCTGCGTCGGGCGTCCCATCGCACGATGGAGAGCATGGCGAGGATTTACGACTGCATAGCAGAGACATTCGGATCGGCGCGGATCGTGATGGCCTTTTCCGGGTTCCGCAAGCATCGAAAGAAGTTCCTGCAGGCCAATCGCGACTACTATGTGGGTTCCATGAAGATCGTGCGCCTCGGAGCACTTTCGCGGCCGATTTCAGAGATTATGGGCGTCCTCGGGGTCTTTGCGGCTCTTGGGCCGGGCGCTTACCTGGTACTGCGTGAGACGGATTCGATCCTGGGCATCAAGCTGGCGACGGCTCCGATGAGCATTGCGGAACTAGCGACTCTTTATGCGTTGCTCGCTGGCACGCTGGATCCTGTTCGTAAGCTGTCGAGTGTTTTCGAGCAGATCAAGCGTGGTATGGCGGGGTCGGATCGCGTGTTCAGTCTGATTGACATGCGGACCGCGGTTCCAGAGCCGAAGTCTCCCCGAGTTATGATTCCTCACCAGTCATTGATTTCCCTTCGCAACGTTTCGTTTCGCTATGACGGAACGGATGTTGAGGGCAGTCTGCGGCCACTGGCACTGCGTAATGTTTCTCTGGATGTGAAATTCGGAGAAGTGGTGGCGGTTGTCGGCGGGAATGGTTCCGGGAAGTCTACTCTGCTGAGTTTGTTGCCGCGGTTTATGGATCCGGTGGAAGGTCAGATTCTGATTGACGGAGTCGACATTCGCGAATTGCGAACGCAGGATTTAAGAAGTCAGATTGGTCTGGTGACTCAGGAAACCTTTCTGTTTAACGATACGATCTTTGAGAACATTCGTTACGGCAATCCCTCGGCAACTCGGGAAATGGTCGTTGAAGCCGCGAATCGTGCGCAGGCTGCGGGTTTTATCTCGCAATTGCCGGATGGATTTGAGACCATTGTGGGGGAAAAGGGAGGCAAGCTTTCCGGCGGTCAGCGTCAGCGAATTGCGCTGGCCCGAGCGATCATTCGGAATCCTTCCATTCTGATTCTGGACGAAGCCACCTCGGCTGTCGATTCCCAGAGCGAAGATGTCATCCACGCAGTGCTCAAGAGTTTCTCAGTTAATCGCACAGTGTTTATTATCACTCATTCGCTGAGTTCGGCGTTTCTGGATCTGGTGACTCGAGTTGTGGTGATGGATCAGGGGCAGATTGTGGCGACCGGGACATACGACGAACTGGTACGGACTGCTCCGGCCTACTCGCGTCTGCTGCAGGCGGAAACGACTCATTTCAGAGCGGCCTGAGTTTGAGTGGACTCTGCGGGCTGACGAGGTTTCTGACGGTTTCCGGGCAGGCTGCCCTGCCCTGCTGAGTGGATTGCTTATTCAGGGCAGGATTTGTTTGTGTCAGCCCTGGTGTAAGGGACCTGGAAGGGTGAACTTCCTGACGGTGTTGTGGCTGTGCAGCTGAGCGACCTGATTGTTCTGTTAAACAAGCGTGCGATTGACTCATGGTCTTTCCGTGGATGCTGAAATGAATCAGGATCGCCCTCTGGTGCTGTGGAGATTTCTGGATGGTCGCTGCGGGCACGAGAATCAGGTGCTTGGGCTGGCCGAAGCAATCGCGGCGCGGGTACCTGCAGAATTTGTGGATCTGCGGATAGCGGAATTGCCGAGAGGATTGTCGCGACTGGCACCGAGTTCGTGGAAGTTTGCCTGCGGGTATCCGCGTCCGGACCTGCTGCTGGGGGCCGGGCATGGTACGCACCTTCCGCTGCTGATGTGCCGATATGTGGTTGGTGGACGTGCGGTCGTGCTGATGAAGCCCAGTCTGCCCCCTGCCCTCTTTGATTTGTGTCTTGTGCCAAGGCATGACTTGCTGCGAGTGTGCTGGCCAGGTGTGATACGTACGTCAGGAGTGATCAATCGGATTCGGCCCGGTGGAATCCGGGATCAGAAACGTGGCATGATCCTCATTGGTGGCCCATCAAGGCATTTTTACTGGGATGACCGCGAGGTGATTCAGAGTCTGTGCCGCGTGATGGAGAATTCGTCGGTGGCGTGGCAGCTGGTGACTTCCAGGCGAACACCGGAGCGATTTCTGAGGTTGTGGAGCGCGCTGGGGCCGAAACGTGTCGAAGTGAGGTCGGCCCCTGCGGATTCGAACTGGCTGTCTGAAACACTGGGGGAGTGTGGCAGAGTGTGGGTGACCAGTGACAGCATGTCGATGATCTATGAAGCGCTGACATCCGGCGCGAGAACGGGACTGATTCCATTGAGAGCTCGTCCGGGCAGTCGGGTCGCTGTTGAGGTGCAGAGGTTGATTGACGACCAGCAGGTGGTTCTTCCACAGGCGCCTGATCGTGCGGTTTGTCCGGCATTTCCTTTGGCCGGACAGACTGAATCGGATCGCTGTGCAGTAGAGATACTGCAACGTTACCTGTTGAGTGTTGAGAGAGCCGCTGCGTGGGAGCCGGAGTCGAATGGACCGATGGAATTGTCTGTCGGCGGGCCGCGTATCCGATGGACTCCGCTGGGGTGTTCTGATGCGGTCTCCGGAGGTAGCTCAGGCGTTAATTCTGCGCCGGTGTTGCTGCACTGAGTCGCCAGTGGCATTGTGAGGAAGCAGCGATGCCAGTTCCGGCAAAGCGAATTCAGGGGAAAGCGGCTGAATTCTCTGTGGAGACGACCGGCCAGCACGTTGCGGAGAAAATCCCGGGCTGGGAACGGAGTGATCGACCGCCGATGCCACCGGAGTGGCTGAGCCGCTGCCGGCCGGGGTTTCAGTTTCCCCGAACCCTGTTGCTGCCGTTGCTGAGTGGCGTGAACCGTTTACGGGACGCAGGGTGGTTACCGGGACAGCGGATTACCCGGCATATCGTCATCTGTGGATTTCCTCGGAGTGGCACGACACTGTGTCAGTTGATGCTGGAGTCGTGTCTGGAGGGAGTTGCCACATGGGGACGGGAACGCCGCGCACTGGAGATTGCCAGGTGCGGTCGTCGAAGTCATTCTGTGATTGTGACGAAGCGTCCGAAGGACGTGTTTCTGATTCCGGAGATTCAGGAATGGTATTCTCGAAGGGATGCTGAGGTGCTGATTCTGCTGATGCATCGTGATCCGCGAGCGGTGTTGACGTCGAAGCATTTCTCCCGGCCTGAGGAATACTATCTGACCGCGGAGCAATGGACTCATTACTATCGTCACTGGAGTTGGTCGAAAGCACTGCCGGGTGTGATGTCATTGAGTTATGAACAATTGGTTGCGGATCCGGATGGAACGGAAGAGCGAATTCGTCGATTTACCGGTGTGGCGAATGGTCGACCTTTTCGCAGTTTTCAGCAGCACGTGCCGCAGGGGTTTGATCTGCGAGCCTTGAATGGGCTGAGACATCTGGATGAGGGACGATTAAAGGCATGGCGGAATCCGGAGCATCGCGAGCGAATCCTTCAGTTGCTGAGCAGTGCGGTGGAATTGCAGGGAGCCCTGGAGCAGATGGGCTATGAAACCGATGACAAGTGGGCAGAGGACTTTGTCGAGGGGCGTTCTTCGTCCGCACAGACTCGTGAGTTGGAGACGAAGGCTGGGCGATGATACTGAATCGTCACTATCGATTTCTGTTTGTGAAGACCGCGAAGACAGCGGGAACCAGTGTGGAAATTGCGCTGTCGAAATTCGCGGGAGCGGGAGACATCGTGACCCCGATCTCAGCAGAAGATGAGCGAATCCGGAAATCCGCGGGGTGTGGCGGGCCGCAGAATTACCGCGTTTCGCCGGGAGCGCGTGGGGCGTGGAATTCGCTGAGGCGGTGGATTCCCCTCGGGAAACCCGACTTTTATAACCATATTTCAGTGAGTGAAGTGAGACGCCTGCTGACCGGCGCGGGGGGCTCGTCCGCAGATGGGGAATTCTGGAATTCGTGTTACAAGTTCTGCGTGGAGCGGAATCCGTTTGATCGTGCGATCTCACTGTATTACTGGTGCTGTCGGCACGAACCGCGGATATCACTGACCGAGTTTCTGGAGTCGCCGCGGCTGGATGTGCTCAGGCATCATGGCCTTGATCTGTACACAAATGCAGATGGAACGGTGGCCGTGGATCGAGTCCTGCGTTACGAGAATCTGGCTGAAGAACTGGAGGAAGTACGTCAACTGCTTGGGCTTCCGGAGCCTCTGATGTTGCCGCGAGCGAAGGGAGGCCACCGCAGAGATCTGCGACATTACTCTGAAATCATGACTGCACATGATCGCCGGATTATTGAGGATCGATTTCAGCAGGAGTTGTCACTCTGGAATTATGCCTTCTGAAATTGGAGCCAGTTTCAGCGGTTGATCACGGACGGTGGGCTATTTCGGCGAGTTATCGGTATTCAGTTGCGTGTGCAGTCGTCTGATGCCTTCGGCAATTCGATCTTCGATATCACCCTGCCAGCGTAAGGCGGGCCGGCCATATTCAAAGAGATTGCTGCCGCCTTCGTAGCCACCTTCCTCCCAGACACGTCGACTGGGAATGTAAGCCAGCATATCGTCGGAGTAGCCCATGACCCATGTCCCCGGGCCATATTCGGCTTTGAATCGCAGGGCATAGTCGACAACGGTTTCGGCGCCCATCCCGATCCAGGTCAATTCAGTTCCGAGTTGCCAGACGTGAAGCGGATAGGGGGAACCGGATTCAAATTTCTGACCTGCATCCAGTTGTTTGAGCAGTCTGTTTGCCCAGCGGGCTTTCAGGCTGTTTGTATCCTGCTGCAGCATTTCAAGTTCCGGGCGGGTGATGACCTGCAGATAGGGCAGCTGGATTTCCTCGAAGGCCGTGCGGATTCCCGGGGAAACAATCTGCAGCGGCGTGCGGAGAACCTCACGAACCGCCTCTGCAAGCATGTGGCCATATTTCCGACAAAGATCAACGCTTCTCCGAGGGAGAGGGTTTTGGTCTCCACCACACGTATTGACGAACATCGCGGAACAACCTGGTAATGCCTGTTCCAGTTCCAGCTGAGCAAAGCCCGGATAGTCGCCACACCACGTCATGAAACTGAGTGTCGTAGGGTGGCAGGCATAGCCGAACAGTACGGCCATAAGTGAGCCATCGGGGCGGGAGACCCGAAGCACCGGGACGCTGTGGTCGACGGGGCCGACGAGGGCGACTCCGCGAGCGAGCAGATCCGGGACATCCGCTTCCCGGTTGTTTCTGCGATTTACGGCAAAGGTGGTGTGCCCCTGACCGTGGTGGAGGTTTGCGGGAGACAGATTGGCAAGAGCCTCTTCCACGAGTTGAACGGTTCGCTCCACCATCTGGTTTGTGTAGTCATCAACAAGTGCTTCCTGTGCGGGGTCAACTGGATAGTAATCGATGAGGTCATCACCAAGTCGCGGGCCACAGTGATTGTGCGAGAAGGTGAACATGACCTGTGTTCGTTCCAATTGGCAGCGTTCTTTCAGTCGAGTGAACACGCGATGGCTCATTGAACGCGGTACGCCCTGAAAATCACTGGTGATCAGGACAACGCGATGTCCGTCGGGAGTTGCCAGCGCGAGGGCCTTCATCCAGAGATCATGAAGCTTCCCGTCGGGAACACGTTTCGTTCCGTAGCCCGCGAGCCAGACGGGTGTGTCCGGAGTAATCACTGATCGCGCGGTACCAGCCAGCCACTGTGTCGAGGACGGGGACTGCATGCAGAACAGGCTGGCGCTGCCTGCCAGAAGCGACGACTGAAGCAGTTGACGACGGGAAACGGACGGATTCATCGGAGGCTTCCTCGAAGAAATTCCTGAAGTGATGGTGCCCTGTCGATCACCAGAACCATACGCGGTCAGGCCAGCAGTTGACAGTGTACGGGCTAACGGCGAAAAATGGAGTCGGCGAGGCAAGTGTCTGTGGGTATCAGCACAGAAAGTGCGATCCCGGGTCTTGCCGCAGGACAGGAATTGTTGAAGAGGCCTTTTGAACAGAAAACAGGGCGAGTATGGCGGGAAGTATTGCACGATGTCAGGCGACGCCGCTTGCGGACCATCAGGTGGCCTTCAGCATCGACGATCGCGAAGTTTTGCGATGGAATTTCGGAACCGCGTATCCTCGGCCGTTCTTTTTTCCATTGCGTGGGCCATCCGGAGCGATACTAACCAGAATGGGGCATCCCGGGGCGCCGGATCATGATCACCATCAGTCCGTCTGGTTTGCTCATCACAAAGTTCTGGGAATTGATTTCTGGGGAAACAACTCTGGAGCCAGCATTCGGCAGCAGCAATGGCTCGCGATGGAAGATGATGATGAGTTCTGTCGGCTGGCTGTTGAGTTGGGTTGGTTTGATGGTCACAATCCGCGGCCATTGATTTGGCAGGAACTGGCCTGTGAAGTGCGTCCTCTGGATCGCGGGAATGAGTACACGCTGGAGTTGCAGAGCCGATTTGTCCCACTGTCGGGCTCACTTGAGTTTGGTCAAACAAATTTCGGGTTCCTGGCAATACGAGTTGCTCGCTCCCTTTCGGCCGTGTTTGGAACCGGGGTATTGACAGGGAGCGAGGGAACTCAGACGGAAAAGCAGCTATTCGGACAGCCAGCACGGTGGATGGACTACACGGGGCAGACTCGTCGAGAGCATGCTGAGCTTGAGGGGATAACCCTGATTGATCACACGGAAAATCCCGGACAGCCCACGGGCTGGCATGTGCGGGATGATGGTTGGATGTGTGCATCGCCATGCATGAACGGTGCGATTGTGACGACGCAGGAGACTCCTTTGGTACTGCGTTATCTGCTGCATGTGCATGCGGGCTCTGTGGACAGCCAGCGGGCTTCGCAGCTGCATCAGGAGTTCAGTGGTCGTGCTGCCATGCGAGTTGTGAAGTCAACAGCTCCGCATATTCGCTGGAAGATTGAGCGTTGATCACTGTCATGAGGGATCTTTGACGCCCGAAGGTTCCGTCCGACGTGACACATGTCTGTGATGTGTGCCTGTTCTGATTGCAACAGCGAACGGACTGCGTTGGAGGCCATTTCGGACGATTGATCAGCCTTCGTGTGCCTCAGTCATGAACGTCAGCGAATGGATTGATTCCTGTATTTTCGGTGGAGCGTACTTTTGACTGGACGACGGGGGCGTGTTGGCAGCACAATAGTGAACTGTCGGATTGACCTCGCGATAGCCGGACGATACCCATGCGAATTCTCGGTACTCTGTTGCTGCTGACTGCCATCACCTGCCTGCCATGTCGTGCTGCCGACGAGGTGTTGCCGCGAACTGTGGATTATGCAACTCAGATCCGTCCTCTGTTGTCGAAGAAGTGTTTCGACTGTCACGGAGGTGAGACACAGGAGGGGCGGTTGCGGCTGGATCTGAGAACCTCCGTTTTGCGCGGAGGAGATTCGGGCGAGCCCGCGCTGGTACCGGGTGACGCGGAGCGGAGTCATCTGATCCAGTTGGTGTCTGGTCGTGAGGCTGGAAAAGTGATGCCCCCTGCCCCGGAAGAACGTCTGAATGCTGAAGAGATTTCGCTGCTGTCGAAATGGATTAATGAAGGGGCGAAATGGCCGGCGGGCGAATCGGAGACGGATGAGCCGCAGCGTGAGATTCTTCATTGGTCGTTTCAACCGGTCCACTCACCAGCGTTACCCGCGACTCAGTCGGCATGGGTGCAAAATGGCGTCGACGCATGGATTCTGGAGTCGCTGACGAAACATGAGCTGAAGCCATCTCCGCAGGCAGATCGAGTTACCCTGATTCGTCGGCTTTACCTGGATATGACGGGCCTGCTGCCGACACCTGAAGAAGTGGAGCAATTTGTTCAGGATAAAGACCCGGAGGCATGGACAAAGCTGGTGAATCGGGTCCTTGAGAGTCCTCATTATGGAGAACGATGGGGACGGTACTGGCTTGACCTTGTTCGCTTTGCGGAAACGAACGGGTATGAGACAAATCGCGAACGTCCCAATGCCTGGCCATATCGGGACTACGTCATCCGATCACTGAACGACGACAAGCCTTACGATCAGTTTATTCGTGAGCAGATTGCCGGGGACCTGACCGGGGCGCCCGAGGCGACAGCATTTCTTGTTGCTGGTCCCTATGACATTGTGAAGAGTCCTGACATCAGTTTAACGCTGATGCAGCGTCAGAATGAGCTGGATGATATTGTGAGCACAACGGCATCGGCTTTTCTGGGGCTGACGGTGGGATGTGCACGATGTCATAACCACAAGTTTGACCCGATCCGTCAGTCAGATTATTACTCACTGCAGGCAATTTTTTCGGGCGTTCAGCATGGTGACCGCGCGATTCCGCTGTCTGAAGCCGAGAAGCTGAAAGTCGCTGATCTCGAACGGCAGATCATGCAGCTGCGCCAACAATTGAAACCTGCAATTCGTAGTCATGAGGTGAGTCGGGAAGCGGTAACGGCGCGAGAGAACGTGGAGTTGTTTGACCCGGTATCAGCCAGTCTGCTGCGATTTACGATTGAGGCGACGAATTCCGGTGAGCCGTGTCTGGATGAGCTGGAAGTCTTCAGTGGCGAACAAAATGTGGCGTTGGCCTCGGCGGGAACGACGGCGAGCAGCTCCAGTTCATTGCAGGGCTACGCCATTCATCGACTTGAGCACATCAATGATGGTCTTGCGGGAAATGCACACAGCTGGATTTCGGCAGAGTCCGGTCGTGGTTGGGTGCAGCTGGCCTTTCCAACGGCCGTGACGATTGATCGCATCGTGTGGGGGCGGGACCGTGATGGACAGTTTCAGGACCGCGTCGCGACTCAGTATCGGATTGAGATTTCCAGTGATGGTGAAGCATGGACGACAATCGCCTCGTCGGCAGATCGTGCAGCGTTTTCGACGATGCCAAGGGAGCCTGAGTACGATTTTTCCGGGCTGGCAGCTGAGGATCGGGAGCGTAACGAGAGTTGGCTCAGGGATCTGAAGCGGGCACAGGCGGACCTGACGCGTTTAAAGTCTGTCGGGACCGTATATGCCGGGACATTTCAGCAGCCCGGACCGACTCACCGTTTGTTTCGTGGTGAACCAACGGCTTTGCGGGAACAGGTTGTGCCGGATACGGTTGCGTTTCTGGGGCAGCTGAAGCTGTCGCAGGAAAGCCCGGAGTCTGAGCGGAGGCTGGCTTTTGCAGATTGGGTTGCATCTCGGGATAACCCACTCACCGCGCGGGTGATGATCAATCGATT
>JALQWE010000211.1 GCA_023258825.1 Planctomycetaceae bacterium
CGCTCGCCTGCAGCTCAGCGCCTCGACTGATCAGCATCGGGAACACCTGCTCCGCCACAATCGCCAGTGGCTGGTGCTCGGCAAAGCAGAATTCCTTCTCATAATCACTCAGCGGTTTTGAGCCTGCGACATACTGATTGGGCTGCAACACATGCAGGTAAAGGATCCCGCGTGCTTTGCACAGATCATGCATCTGGGATGAACAACGAGCCCAGAGGGCGGCGGCTTCCGAGGTCAGTTCCGCGTCCGACCGCACAGGTGACTCCGGGCCGCGATGAACAAAACTGGTGTCGTTCGCCAGACTGACTTCCAGACCAAGATCCATCTGCGAATTTCGGGCCAACTCGTCGCGCAGATACCAGATCGCCTGATACAGATTCGAAACCTTCAGTGGAGAATTCAGCGCATCCGTCGCCCTCTGCTGACGCTCAGCCCGCGACTGCAGCAACTGCCACGCCTGGGCCGAGACACGCGGATCGGTCATCACCAGAGCCCGGGCATGCCAGGATCGGGGATAGTCGATGGCTGTCCGCTGATGGCCATTCTCCATCACGCTGAGGACACCGTCGTTGAATCCGTCGATATTCAACACCGCATCAAACTCGCCGCCCAGCGCCATCACATAGTTCAACGACATCAACTGCTGCGGCTGCTTATACCCCGGCATCGCCAGTCGCACGTAACGAATGGTCCGTCCCTGAATCGCTGGCAACTTCTGAAGCTGATCTGTCAGCATCTGCTCCGCTTCCCAGGAAAACCGCCACGCCACGGATCCCCCCGTGATCCCCACGATGAACTGGTCCGCAGATTTTTTAACGACCGAAGGAGCATTGTCCCGAAATCCAAGCGAATTCGTCTGAATGTCCCGACCACCGACCTGGTCCGGAACACTCAGCTGCGGGTTATGGACCCAACCCAGATACGGATGAATCGCCTCGGAGGCTCCGTCACTGGAAAGTGCACCTGTCGCCACTGACTGCTGAGCCTCCTTCAGGACATTCAGGTCTCCCTGCGGCAGCACCATCCGCAAAAACATGCCGGCAATCAGCTCACTGGAAATCAGCACGATGGCCAGCAGTCCAAAACGAAACAGCCAGCGTTTGCCACGCGATGAACCGGGGGTGGATTTCAGTGTTTCAGGTTGATTCATCACGGTGGGTTTCTGTCTGAAATAGTCACGACGCGGCTCAAAGACAGCCGCCAGTATACTCCCAACCCAGGTGGATTCATCTGAAATCCGCGATTTGACCGTTCAAGTCCGTCCTTCGTGTACCTCCGGACACCCAAAACCTCTGAATCCTCGGAAAAAATCCCCCGCACTAGCCATATTATGGGACATATTCAACATACCCCCACAAAAAGATCGATATTGTTATACCAAAGTCCACACGTGCTGTTTCAACGGAATCAGAAGTTTTCAATACGGACGCTGTCACGATGAACATCACTCAACGCCTGTTCGTTCTCCGCACCGCGGCATTTTCCGTGGCTGAGTTTTTGCGGGACCTGGCCTCGTGGGCCTCCGACCCCGAACCCAACGGATTACCGGCATTCTGGGTCGACCGGTACCTCAAAAATCTCGAATCCATGGAACAATCCGTGAACGAACAATTCGCCACCGAACCAAACATCCTGCTGCGGATGCGGGCACTGGCTGCGGACTCTCGCGAGTTCATCAAACTCCTTGCTTCACAACCGGAACTGGCCACACAGCATGTTCGCAACTGGACTCAAACCGCAGACCGCGATCTGCATCGAAGACTGGTCGCCGGGATGCGGGAGTTCAATAAGCTGGGCATGGCTTTGGGCGCTGCCCCACCCACCAGAGCCGGTCGCACCCGACTGTTTCTGAACGCCTGCCTGGCGCGCTGTGTCGACGGAAACACCTTCATTGAAGAATTGCTGAAGGACTGCCAGTCGCTGAAGCAAATCAACCAGAAACCACTTGCCGTTGCGGACGTCCTGCTCCTGCAACATGCCGTGACACGCCTTCAGACATGGAAGACCATCTCAGAACAGAAGTTGTCGGATGTGGAGCTTGCGGCATTGTCTGAACACGGCCAGTTTGTGGAATTCGAAGTCGATCGTGCCGCCCGCAAGGCTCAACTGTCGGCCACCGAATCCGCACAGCTGTACTCTGCTGATCCAGCCTTAAACCACGCCGCATGGGCCCTATTCCAGCAGACTGTCCTGGACAATCTGGAAAGTCGCACCACCTTGTCGAGCGTATCGCAGAATCGCACTGAAACCCGCACAGTTCAGGGCGACAGGACAGACTTCACGTGGTCAGATTTTCGAACCCCGACACAATGGCGTCATCATCTGAAGCAGGCCGGGCAGGCCAATTCAGAATCTGCATGGCAAGCCTATCGCAAACAGCGAGCGCACGACATTGACGGATCTGCCAAATCATGCCGAATCTCTCGCACCCTGGCGCAGGAATGGGGCTTGCTTCTTCCGGAATTCTCTGAGCTCACCAGCCCGTGAGTTGTGACCGGCGCATCGTGGTCCGTTCCAGCTCGAAACCAGTTGCGTACATCAATGGCGTGGATTCAACATTGCGTCCGGAGTTTTTGAATCTGGGTGTGTCCCCATCACCGAAGACGCGTGTGTCGGGAGGTGAAGGATGCTCGGCGGCTTGAGCCATAACTCAGCGACGGCCGCCACACATGGGCGGCTGGCGGAAAATCAAAAGAGCCGTGGCGGAGTGACAGAGCATCCGCCACGGCGACTGTTGCGTTGATCCGCAACCTAAGGCGTGGTGGTGTTGCAGACTGCGTTTCCGCAGCCGCAGGCATGACCAGTTGTTTGATCAGCAAACGGGTAGGCGAACATTGGCACACTGTTGCCACGGCGGCGAACAATCAATTCACCGGCCGGCAGAGAATCGGCCAGCAGGTCGTAATAGGCCACCAGATTCTGGAAGTCGGTCCATGTTTTGGCGATGCCGTCAGCGGTCCCCACAAACTGAATATTGGCAGCAGTCAGTGCGACGCCTTTCACCACGATGAAACCGAGAATGTCTTCATCATGGGCTCCGCCGCCATTTCCCTGCTGAGACTGGACGACGATCAGCGTATCGCCATTGATGACTTCCAGTGAACGGAGCGCCGCAGTGTGTCCGCGTACCTGCAGAGTATCGCCCTGCTGCAGATTGAAGTCGTTGATCTGGACATAGCCAATGAATTCCGTCCAGTGATCATGCACATTCTGATTCTCACCAGCAACACCGCCCCAGTTGATGGTGCCATCGGCATTCACGTGTCTGGCGACGATGGCCGGTTTCCCGGAAATGTAGGTTTTGATAATGAACTTGTCTGCCCCCTGACCACCGATCATCGTTTTCAGGTGATCGTCGTAGGTCTGTCCGGCGAAGTACGTGCGAGTCGCAGCCTGAACGGGATCATTCGGGTCGTCGGCACGCAGCGTCTCACCATTCGGTCCCGTCGCGCCTGTGCCGGCTGCTTCGTAAGCCTGTGCAATGGCCGGCTCTCCGGAAATTGCGTGGGCATACAGCGTGTCTGCACCACGAGTCCCGCGGATCAGTTTTCCAGCAGGAGGTGCCTGAAAAGCAATCGCGCCCCCGGTGAGACTTAAAACAACGGCCCCAGTCATGAATTTCTTCAACATCCCCACGAACTCCTGATTTCTCTGTGTTCCATGCTGCCGACCGGATTCAGTCCGCGCGCACAGCGATCCCACACAGACCACCATGAACGCGGAATCCCGCCAGCATCAGGCCCCGGTGCAGGTCCTGGTAAGTCGACCTCAGATCGACCGAGAAACGTCTCTGACGAGTAAAGGACAAAAATGAGTGCTTACCCGCCAACGGCATGTTCACATTTCACAACGATCGTCTCACAACGACAGTGACAGTGACTTGCCGCGATCTTTGTTTCATACCGGTCTACGGCAGCAACTGCTGTAACGGCGTCAGCTGACTCTTTTTCCATCGGCTTTCCGGTATTGTGCCTGCGTGGCAACTGCCGCAACAAGTCGCAGAGCGAAGGTATGACCATTCAGGGAATCAACCGCAGGGACAGCAAGTGGTGAGCAAAGCATTCCTCATCCGGGCAGTCCCCCTTTACCAGGTTTCGGATGCTTCTGACTCATCTCGGCGTCCTGTTTGGGGCGGCATTCATGAACTCCTCGCGCGTCACCATCCCATTTCTATCGACATCCGCCGTGCCCAGGCGCAGCCACATGCGGGGTGGAATCTCATCTTCCTTCAGAATGTTGTCATCATTCGCATCAAAGCGGAAAAAGATTAGATCGATTGGTGGACCGGGGGGTTCTCGGGGCAGGTAATGCTGCTCGACAGTGTTACGCAGTTCCGTCCATGCACGTTGCTGCTGCTCATTCAGGAGGGGTACGACATCCTTATACATCGCCGCAAATTCCTCACGTTGGCTGGGGTAAACCTCGGCACGCAGTGACTCAATCCTTGCATATCTTTGCCGCACGATTTCTTCGACCTGCGCCGCCTGTTCGCTGTTCAGTCCTAATTCGGATTGGATCAGTGGTACGATGCGATCTGGCACCTGCTCGGGATTCCTCAGGAAGGCCAGCATGCGTTGACGAGTCAATAGGCTGCCCCCGACACCACCGACAATGGCTCCGCACGCAAATACGACAGCGAACAAAATGAGGCGTATCCTGAACGAGCCTGTTGCAGACAGCGGCATGGCGTTGTTGGCTTCTTTGATCATGGCCTCACCGTGATGAAAGGTTCGACGAGCATGATCAGTGAGTCGTCGCGCGTACTGATCGTGAATAGAAGGAGAGCGGCGCACGCGGCAGCAACAGAACCGTACCCGAATAATACGCACTCCGGTTCGATTCGGGCCCATGCGCGCACAGGCGCTCGCAATGTCACCAGAACACGATCTTCGACGCATGTGATCGGCGGCATTTCTTCGCTGGCAAGTCGAGCAAGTTGCTCAAAGTCGTCCAGTTTCATGACTCAATTCCTTCTAACAGATTTCTCAGTCGGTTTCGTGCCCGAAATGCCTGGACTTTTGTACCAGTGACGGACCACCCGGCACGATCGGCTGCTTCAGCGACAGTACACCCATCGAGATAGATCAAAGTCAGGACCAATCGGTCAGGCGGGGACAATCTGGCAAGCAGCTTATGGACAAGCTCTGCGGCATCTGAGGCGAGACCAGAGTTTGGCACCACCGCTTTGAATTGCTGCCAATCATGCTCCGACAACGCAACTTCGTTGCCGCTCGCCCTGTTCTTTGTCCAATAACGATATCCCACTCGCACCGCGATCTTTCGCAGCCAGTGAAGTAACGGAGCAGAATGTCGGTAGGTCCTGAGACTAAAGTATGCCTCGACAAAGACATCGTGCGTCAGTTCATCCCGTACTGCGATGCTCCGACTGAATCGATGCATCTGCTCGCCAATCACATTCTGGTATCGTTCCACAAGTCGACGATAGGCCAATTCGTCGCCAGCCAGAGCCGCAGCGACGTCCTCGACATCTTTATTCTCCATGTTGCCGCAAATGTGTTCACCCTTTCCGCTCCTGAGGATAACGGAGCTAGCATGCCACAGGTACTATTAAATGCACCCATCCACTGAAATCACCAGACTCCAGGGGACGGGCGATCGATTTGTTGCACGCTCGCCAGCGATTACCTTCCACCCGGCCTGTACCCGTCGAACTCTTCACGGGTCACACAACCATCGCCATCAGCATCCGCCTGCGAAAGCCGCGTCCAGACGCGACCGGGAACTTCGTCTTTCGCAAGCGATCCACTGGCATCCTTGTCAAATGCCTCAAGAAGCTGATCGAAGCTTGGCCGTCCGCCACGAGGTCCTTCTGCGAAAACATCAACGGTACATGCCGCGAACATCAGAGTCGCCGCCGAAGTGATGCTCCATTTTCTGTTCAACATCTCATTTCTCCACGAGAACTACCTGAGCAGCCGTCTGCACGTTTTGTGCATCCAAATCGGCCGTTCACGCCAACTAGTGGTGGCTGTCCCGGCGATGGTTACAGGAGTTTTCGTTTTTTCTTCAATTCCATGGCAGGTTTCTGTGGTCCACCACGGATTGGTGATATCGAGGGGTGTAAAAGGAGACATTCTACTTTACGCCGCTGTCGAGGCCGACGTGACCGTCGCGCGCGACTTATGACGTCGCATACGACGTCATGTCATCGCCCGCTGTGACTCAACCGCGTGACCTGCAACGTATGTCTCCTGTCGATCCAATTGGTCCTGCTCTGTGACCAGATTGAAAGCACAAAAGGGGACATTCTACTTTACGCAGATGTCGGCCTCGACGCGTCCGTCGGACGCAATTTCTGACATGGCATATGACGTCGGAACAGTCCCCGCGGACACACCTGCGTTACCCGCAGCGGGATTGCATGTCAGATCAATATGGTCCAGCGCAGTGACCACCCTGAGTACCTCCATCAAATCTGAGAGGCACTCTGTGTCGCAAAGGGATCGATCAATGCCCTCCATGCGGCAAACAAATCCTGCGACCGACTCAGTGGACTCACTTTGTCAACGAAGGTCCGACAGAAATGAATTGCGGGACCTGCGACTCATCCCGACTCTTAGCTCTCTCTCTGGTGATCATTA
>JALQWE010000212.1 GCA_023258825.1 Planctomycetaceae bacterium
GATATCCACGCCACGATACTGCACCTCATGGGTATCGACCATACAAAACTCACATTCCGCAGCAACGGCATCGATCGGCGTTTGACCGATGTGCACGGACACGTGATTCAAGAGATCATTTCGTAACGACCGGGTTGGCGGCAAGCGAAGCAAAGCTGAATAGAGGGGGCCGATTCCAAAATCTCATCGAAACCGTCATCGGACTTCGTGTTTTGCAACAAGCTGCTTGCGGTATTCCGAGGGGCAAATAGCGAATGTCTTTTTGAACTGTTTCGAGAATTGGTAGATATCGGGATATCCGACACGTTTGGCAATCTCACCCGGGCGGACAGAAAGGTCGTAGAGCAGTCTTTGAGCAATTGACATGCGTTTGCGAATGACGTAACTGCTGATCGTTGTGCCAAAGTGTTCGCGGAACTGATGTGACAGATGGCTGCGCGACATGCAGGCCATCTCTGCGAGTTCGTCCAGAGGGGGCATCCGCATGAAATGCTCATCGAGGTAGTCACGAATGATCAGCAGTGCCGGAGGAATGCCGTGTTGTGGATCGCGTGTCCGCAGTACCCTGGCCAATGAGCGAGCCCAGTTCTGAAAGAGATTCTGCAGGATGATCGGATCGGCCACTTCGTGCTGTGTCATCTCATTCATCAGTTGCTGCAGCAGATTGATAAACAGCGATTCGTCCTCGATTGTGATTGGTACCTCCAGCGGGAGGCGATTTTCTTCGACCTGTGTCGCGACCCACCGGCCTTCCACATGAATCCACGAGTGTGGTTCGAGGTTGGCCGCTCGACTCCAGCTGTAGTATTGCGCTGCGCCTGGCGGCCAGAGGATAAGGCTGTTGGGGCCCGCTGATGGTTCTTTCTGTGCGCGCCGCAGGCGGACCGGTTCATGAAACAACATGATGAGCCAGTCGCCCGTGCCATTGGGGCGATGCACATCGGCATTGAACATTGGCTCACGAATTCCGATTCCTCGCACATTAAAGACGGCTGTGGCGTCAAGTTCGTTTCCGAACCATTGCCTCTGCCAGCCATTGGTCTGCTCCGGGGGAACGGACTTCCACATCACAAAACCCGGTGGAATGGCAATGGATCTGGGCATAAAACACCTCGGGAGGATCAAAACGCGGCTGGGTGATCGGACGCTGCGTTTCCGATCTCATTGCAATTCGTGACAAACAATCGGCAATCCGTTCCATTTTCATCGTCAAACGGCAGGGTATGATCGGAACATGTCACAAAGTATTTTAGCGGAGGTGAATTCTTGAATCTACGTCTGGTTGTCTGGTCATTGACAGCGTCGCTCGCCGGCTTTCTCTTTGGATTTGACACTGTTGTGATTTCCGGGGCCGAAAAGGCGATTGAACAACTGTGGCAGCTCTCACCAGTGGCGCACGGACTGGTCATGAGTTCGGCGCTCTGGGGGACCGTGTTGGGGGCACTGGTTGGTGCCTGGCCAACCGACCGGCTGGGGCGCAAGCCCACATTGTTCTGGGTCGGCATTCTGTATTTTGTCTCGGCCGTCTGGTCGGGGCTGGCAAGTACTGCCGTGTGGCTGATGGTCGCCCGTTTCATTGGTGGTCTCGGTGTGGGGATCTCCACAGTGACGGCACCTTTGTTCATCTCGGAGATCTCGCCGCCTCATCTTCGCGGGAGACTGACCGGACTGTTTCAGTTCAACATTGTCCTGGGAATTCTGATCGCGTTTGGTTCAAACGCCAGTCTTGCCGATGTCGGTGAGCATGACTGGCGATGGATGTTAGGCGTTGAAGCCATCCCGGCGTTTTTCTACTGCGTGATGTGTCTGAGTCTGCCGGAGAGTCCGAGGTGGCTGATTGGACGCAGGAACGACGTGGAAGGCGCACGGGCGGTGCTCCGGCTGGTCGATCGGACAGTCACGGACACTGAAGTGGAAGCGCGAGTCAATGAAATTGTAATGGCGTCAAAACAAAGTGTCGTCGCTGGTCGTTTCTGGAGCAGGCAGCTGCGACGTCCGATCCTGCTTGCCTTTTTCATCGCATTTTTTAATCAGCTCTCGGGAATCAACGCAGTGCTGTACTTTGCGCCGCGGATCCTTGAACTGACGGGTCTTGAAGAGAAGGCGGCTCTTTTGCAGTCGATCGGAATTGGCGTGACGAATCTGATCTTCACCTTCACGGGACTCTGGCTGATCGATCGTCTGGGCCGCAGAACTCTGCTTTACATTGGGTCATTGGGGTACATCGGGTCGCTCGGATTGTGCTCATGGGCATTTTACACCCAGCATTTTGCTGTGGTTCCGGCCTGCATTTTCGCCTTCATTGCGGCACATGCGGTGGGGCAGGGGGCAGTCATCTGGGTGTTCATTTCTGAGATTTTTCCTAATCACTATCGGGCTCAGGGACAGGCTCTGGGCAGTTTCACGCACTGGATATTCGCCGCTCTGTTAACGCTGTTCTTCCCGTCGCTGGTCAGTGCCTTCGCGCCGGGCGCTGTGTTTGCATTCTTCTGTTTCATGATGGTTCTGCAGCTTGTCTGGGTGAAGCTCACGGTTCCGGAGACGAAGGGACGGGCCCTTGAGGAAATTGAACATGAACTGGGAATCCGCGAATGAAGGCCCCACGCATCATTTCCATCGGCGAAGTGCTCTGGGATCTGTTTCCGGATGCGGCTCGATTCGGGGGTGCACCGGCCAACTTTTCCGGGCACGCAGCGATGCTCGGGGCTGATGTGGCCCTCGTCAGTGCTGTTGGCGCTGATGAACACGGCCGCAGTGGGATGTGCATTCTGCGTGAATTTGGTGTCGACATCAGTCTGATACAGGTGATTCAGGATTCCCCAACGGGTACCGTGGGTGTCGTTCCTGATCGTGAAGGCAAGGTGGCCTATACGATTCATGAAGGATCGGCATGGGATCGGATCGAATGGAACAGCAGCGTAGAACGCCGTGTCACGGATGCAGACGCTGTTTACTTCGGGACGCTGGGGCAACGCTCTATTGTGTCACGCAGCACCATCCGCAGGTATCTGGTGGCGGCACAGGCGGCTGGGGTCCCGAGGATCGTCGACATCAACCTTCGCTCGCCATTTTACGATCGGACCCTGATCTGCGAATCGATTCGGCTGGCAAATATGCTTAAACTCAGCGATGAGGAATTGGTTGCGGTGTGTGACGCGTTCGACATCTCCATGGATGAACCACCGGGCGCTTTGCTGCGCAGGCTGATTGAAAAAGAGACGCTGGAGCTTGTGGTGATGACACGAGGAGCCGAGGGCGCTCTTCTTGTCACTCGGGATGAAGTGATTGAGCAGCTCGGGATTCCAACCCGGGTCGTTGATACGGTGGGCGCCGGCGATTCGTTCACCGCCGCGTTCCTGACGGGACTGCTGCGTGGTGAATCCCACAGCAGAAATCTGGCGCAGGCCTGCTCGGTCGCTGCATCTGTTTGCGCACATGCGGGAGCTTTCGCATTGTGAAAGTTTGCACAACACCCCCGGATTCAATTTTGATGGACTCGACAGTAGTCAGGCAGAAAGGCCGGCCATGAGAAATACACACATTTTTACCGCTGTTTTCCTGTTGATTTCCGCGATGGCAGGCACCACGACTGGGGCCGATGACATCGTCGTTGCCGATTTTGAAAAAGACACTTACGAAGGGTGGACTGTCACGGGCGAGGCATTTGGTCCGGGACCCGCCAAAGGAACTCTGCCCGGGCAGATGCAGGTCGATGGCTACCAAGGCCAGGGGCTCGTCAATTCCTTCTTCAACGGCGATAACTCCGTTGGCTCACTGACGTCGCCGCAGTTTCGTGTTGAGCGGAAATTCATTTCCTTTCTGATTGGTGGGGGACGAAACCCCGAGCAGCTCGTCCTGCAGCTGCTGGTGGATGGACGGGTGGTTCGCAGTGCAACCGGGCTCAACGACACCGCGGGTGGCAGCGAGGCTCTTGAGGTGGATTCGTGGGACGTCACGGAGCTTGCGGGAAAAATGGCGACCGTGCGCGTCATAGACGCGGCTCAGGGAGGCTGGGGACACATCAACGTCGATCACCTCGTGCAGACCAACGTGAAACCTCAGGGCGCGATCAGAGATGCGGAGCGTACGCTGGTGGCAGCTGCACGGTATCTGCACATACCAGTGAAGAATGGCGCGCCAAAACGCGTATTATCGCTGCTTGTCGACGGTCAGGTGATCGTACGCAACGATGTTGAACTGGCCGATGGGGATCCGGATTGGTGGGCCACGATGGACATCTCGGCCTGGCGCGGTAAACCGGTGACGCTGCGGGTTGACAAGCTCTCCGCCGGTTCCACGGCGTTAAGCCGAATGGAAACGAGCGACCAATTGAAAGATATGGCGGCATTGTATCGCGAGCCGCTACGGGGCCAGTTTCACTTTTCGCCGCAACGAGGCTGGAACAACGACCCGAACGGTTGCGTCTTCTACAACGGTGAATATCACCTGTTCTTTCAGCACAATCCCTACGGCTGGGGATGGGGGAATATGCATTGGGGCCATGCCGTCAGCAAGGATCTGGTGCACTGGGAAGAACTGGGTGACACGCTGTTGCCCGACGCGATGGGCCCGATGTTCAGTGGCAGTGCGGTGGTGGACTGGAAGAACACCAGTGGGTTTGGCAAGGGCGGTCAGCCGCCACTGGTGCTGATCTATACCGCGGCCGGAAATCCGACAGTGCAGGGAATTGCTTACAGCACGGACGGACGCAACTTCACCAAGTATTCAGGAAACCCGGTGCTGCAGCAGATCACGGGCGGCAATCGCGACCCGAAGGTGTTCTGGCATGAGCCGACGCAGAAGTGGGTCATGGTGCTTTACGTCGAATTGCAGGGAAAACACACCATCCATTTCTTTACGTCTCCTGACCTCCGCGAGTGGACTTTGGCAAGTATCACGGAAGGCGTTGCGGGAACCGCATTTCTGTTCGAGTGCCCCGATTTCTTTGAACTTCCGGTCGATGGTGATGTGACGAAAAAGAAATGGGTCCTGCTGGGTGCGAACAGCGAATATGCCGTTGGGACTTTTGATGGGACACATTTCAAGCCTGAGCAGACGAAATTGCCGGGACATCGTGGCCGCGGCTTTTATGCTCCACAGACCTTCAGCGACATTCCAGAGAGCGATGGACGTCGAATTCAGATTGGTTGGTTTCAGACAGAGACGCGGGGGATGAGTTTCAATCAATCGATGACAGTTCCGCTGGAACTCAAACTTGTCAGTACGACCGAGGGGCCCCGCCTGACATTCTCACCCGTGAAGGAACTCGAATCACTTCGAGGCAAAACGCTTGCCCTGGAATCGCTGACATTGAAGCCAGGCGACAAAAATCCGCTCGATGAATTTCAAGTCGAATTGCTCGAACTACGAACCGAGATAGAACCGGGCGATGCAAACGAAGTCGTCTTCAACATCCGTGATTCAATGATTATTTATGAGACGAAGACGCAGGAGCTGACAGTCAACGGTCAACGTGCACCTGCTCCACTCCGCGACGGGAAGCTTCAACTTACGATTTACTGCGATCGTACAGGCCTCGAAGTTTTCGCAAGCGATGGGCTCTGCTACATGCCGGTGCCGTTCAACTGCAAGCCAGAGAATCGACGGATCTTTCTGGAAGCTCGTGGCGGATCTATTGGCGTGAAGATGTTGCAGGTGCACGAGTTGCGTTCTGCCTGGAACACAAAGTGATTGGGTTGCAACCCAATTCCGACTGATCGAACTCGCTTTCCCGAAAGATTTTACGGATCTACTGATGCGGTCTACTTCTGGTCTTCATTCAGCGGCCTTTTACGGGCTTTTGACACTGATTTTGGTGATGTTCACAGCAGGTTCTGTGGTCGCTCAGGAGCCTCGGGCCGAGCAATCGCGGACGCTGATTTCCGGGACATTCCCGGACCCGGCGGTCCCGATGATTCAGTTGCCGATGGAATTCAAAAGCCAGCGAGTGGTGACGCATGCCGTAGTCAGGAAAGGCGAGTCGGTTGATATTCTGAATGTGAAAGGGCCCGGAGCTGTTCGAAGCCTCTGGCAGCTTTTCGCACAGAATCTGAGCCTTGAGATCACCGTGGATGGGGCTGAAGTGCCGCAGGTCAATGTTCCCTCACGGCAATTCTTCGGTGTCATGCACAATCTGGAGGACTATTTTATCAACAGCGCCGGGATTGTGGTCGTTCCGAATCCCGCTCCCGGTGTACCCGGCACCCCGGGTTACAACTGTTATATGCCGATCCCTTTTTCAGAGTCCTGTCGCATCAGCATTCGGGCGTCTGAGGATCAGTTGGTGGATACGATGGTCAACTGGCATCAATATCCCGAAGGAACTTCCATCACGCCATTTCGCTTTCATGCGGCGTACAACGTCAAAACGCCGGCGGTTCCCCGGGATGGATTTCAGATGCTGGAGGCTGAGGGACGAGGATTTGTCGCCGGTTTGTTCATGGGGGCGATTCAGCAGGAACACAGCGATATGGTGTTTCATACCGGTGGAATGCGAATCCTGATTGATGGGGAAACGGATCCACATGCGATCAGAGGCTGCAACATGGAAGACGACTACGGCTTTACTTGGGGATTTAATGATCGTCAGACGCCCTGGTTT
>JALQWE010000213.1 GCA_023258825.1 Planctomycetaceae bacterium
GGGGAGTGATCGATCTTTTCGAGTTCGAACAGATAGAACCCCGGGCCACCCATGTCCGTGTTGAGTTTTCCGCTGACCATCAGAACGGCATCGCGAATTTCTTCTGCGGTGAGTCGCCGACGATTCATTTTCCAGAGCAGTTGATTATCGGCGTCCTTTTGCACTGCTGCGGGACTGTCTGCGGAGGATTGCCGATACGTGCTGCTGGTGACAATCAGTCGATGCAGCGCTTTGAAAGACTGTCCCTGCTTCAGAAAATCGGCAGCCAGCCAGTCCAGCAGTTCCGGGTGAACTGGCTGTTGTCCCATCCGCCCAAAGTCATTTGGTGAATCCACGATGGCTCGACCAAAATGGTACTGCCACACCCGATTGACAATGGAACGCCATGTGGTGGGATGTTCCGGGCGTGTGATCCAGTGCGCCAGGGCGGCCCGCCGATCTGCTTCGGTGTGATCCGGCGGCAGTTGGAAGAACGGGACATCGGCGTTTGACAGGGGCACGGTTCCGGGGACAACTTCTTCACGGGGCTGAGTTTCATTGCCGCGATGCAGCAGGCGAATGATTCGTGGCTTGCCCTGAGTGGCGATGAAGTTCCCCTGAGTTGGGAACTGTGTGGCGGCAGCATAAACCATGCGGCCCTGTGGAAGAGCGGCCAGTTCTTCAGTCGTTTTCCGGATGACTGTCGTCAGCTCCTCGCGTTGTTGTTGTCGAGCAGGTGTGAGCAATCGCTGCATCAACTGACTGTGCTGCCGCGAGACCTCGGCGAGTTGCAGAGTGGCTTCCGGATTTGCTGCGACGGGCCAGATGCCGTCGGTCAGATTGGTCTGGCGCCAGCGTTCCGGAGCTTCGATCGAATCCAGAGCGGTAACGGTGGCTTTTTCGGCGATGTTGCGACCGTCTGCTGTGAGAACGGCGACTTCAGCCAGCGAAAAAATGAAGTCTCCGGAACGTGGTGCAAGCCGTGTGGCGGTGATGCGGATAAAGCGCGCGGCCTTTGTCACATCACAGGAGACCGGAACGAGTCCAGGGTTGGGGAAATCTGCATTGGTGTGGTCCAGCAGAACCTCGAAGTCCTGTGGCTGCTGATCTGCGCCGACCGTCGAAGACAGCTCGATGCGAAACCGGACCGGAAAACCAAAACCAGCTCCGATTCCATTGAAGTCGTCGTAGCAGGGATGCAGCGAGATTCGGTGCAGTTGCTGTACCGAACCAAGATCCACGACCACCCATTTTGTGGTTTCCTGTTCGCTGGCGATCTGGCTGTGATAACCGTATTCGGGCCGCAGTGGAGCCACCGTGGCAAGGGGTTTGAGTCGCGCGAGTTCACTGTCCAGTCGCGCCAATTCGGCTCCACCTTCGTTGCGAATCTCGGCGTCCAGCTGATCAATCGCCTTCCGGGCAGCACTTCGCGATTCCGTGAGCTCGGTGCGGCGTCTTTCCGTCTGGGGATCCGTGTCATAAGGGCGTTCGGCGCGATCCACAGCGGCAAACACGGACTGCAGTCCGTAGTAATGCTGCTGTGTGAAAGGATCAAACTTGTGGTTATGGCAACGCGCACACTGAATGGTCAGACTGCAGAACGTGTTTAACGTGCCGGTGACCATGTCATCGCGATCCAGATTGCGGGCAACCTTTCCGTCGATTTTTGATTCGGGCACTTCAACATGTCCGATGAAGTCCCACGGTCCGGCGGCGAGGAATCCCAGTCCCAGAATGCCGTCCGGTTCGCCCGGGTAAAGCACGTCACCGGCCAGCTGCTCTTCGATAAACCGCGCGTACGGCTTATCCTCATTGAAGGAACGGATGACGTAGTCGCGATAGGGCCACGCGTTGGGACGCAGTTTGTCTTTGTCGTAACCACAGGTGTCTGCATAACGAACGACATCCAGCCAGTGACGTGCCCAGCGTTCACCGTAGTGCGGTGAAGCCAGCAGACGATCGACCAGTTTTTCCCAGGCATCCGGGGAGGTGTCGTTGACAAACGCATCAACCTCGGCGGGTGTGGGGGGCAGTCCCAGCAGATCAAAAGTCAGTCGACGAATCAGTGTTCGGCGATCGGCTTCCGGCGACGGTGACAATTCATTTTTCCGCAGGCTTTGAAGAATGAACGCGTCGATGGGATTGCGTACCCATTGACGATCTTCTGCCGCCTCAAAAGCGGGAACCTGCGGTTGCTGAACCGGCTGGAACGACCACCACTGAAAGTCTTCGACGACAGCGTCGCGGAGTTGATATCCTTCGGGCCAGCGAGCGCCGTCCTGAATCCACTGCCGGAGAATTTCCACGTCATTGCTGGTCAGGGCCTTGCCGTCTTTTGGCATGGACGCTGGTTGTCCGTCTGTGGACGTGACGACGCTGATCAGGGTGCTTGCGTCCGGATCACCCGGTTCGATCATGCCCGAAGACAGCAGGTCCTGCTGCGTCTGCAGTGAAAACTGGCCCTTGCGATCTTCTGAGTTGTGGCAGCTCAGACAGCGGCGCTGCAGCAGAGGCGCGACGTGAGTTGTGAAGTGATCGTCGGCAGCACAGGGAAGACAACTGAGCAGCACAAGGAAGATGGCAGAACGGCAGATCAGGGGGTGAGACATCAGCGATCGCCTGTTGCGGGATGGTCCGGGGGCATCGAAGAAGAGAGCAGACCCTTATCATGACAGCAGCGCCCCCCTTTCAGCAACTGGCAAATCCTCAATCCGCGCGGGTCTCACAGAACAAAGAATACCCGGCAGGACACCACGATTTGACAAAGATTGGAGCGACGGCGTGTCCGGAAAGTCTGCCACGATGCAGACGACAGCCTGTTGGTCGCCGCCGGCTGTCGAGATGTTGGTGTTTCGGAGCGAGTTCTGTGGCTGCGTTAATCAGAAGAACGTGGTTCGTCAAGGGGAACGATGCGTAGGAATTGTTGTTCGGACAATACCTGCAGATCCCTGGATTTCAGGGCCGTTCAATGTTTACAGAACGAGGCCTTTGCTTCAAAGTACCGACCAACAGAGCTGCCCCGCGTCGCTCTGACGTTAGTGTTTGCCGGACGGCGGCAGAGCCACAGGATCAGCGAGTGAAGAACTCGTGATTCAGGCCTTCCCCACAAATGGTTCAAACGACTGACGTGTTTTCTACTGTTCCAGCAAAGGCCTGCAGCGCTCCCGATGGATGTCTTTCTTGAACAACAGCCCGACTGGGCACAGCGATCTCTGGTCTCACGCATCGCCGTGTCACATCCGCTGCGGGCGCTGACCGCAGACGAATTGCTCGCCGAGGCGGAACAGCTTCCCGGACGTGGTGTGCGGTATGTCAGCATCCGCCGTCAGCAGGTGCAGCAGATCGATGCGGGGCGAGTGCAGCACATTCTGGCGGATGTCGGTGTCTCGGTCAGCAGCCTGGGTTACTGCGGCGGATTCACCGGAAGTCTGGGGATGTCCTTTGAGCAGGCTCAGGAGGACACAGCCAGAGCGGTGGATATGGCCCTTGAAATCGGTGCCCGCTCGTTGATTGTCCTGCCCGGCTGTCAAAACCTGCACACGTACAGGCATGCGGAACAGTCGATTCGCATGGGGCTGCAGAGTGCGATCAGTCACGCAGGCCAGGTGCAGCTCAACCTGCTTGTTCCCACGGCCTCTCTGCTGGGCAATTACCACGACAACTTTCGCTCGCGTGAAGGAATGCTGGAGTGGCTGGAAAACTCCACCAGCCATCGCGTTCAGCCGCTGATTGTCGTACGTGGTAAAAACAGGACGTGTCGGTTACCTGGTGGCTGGCGAAAAAGCCTGTCCGGTGGCGGCGTGCTGAGGCTGTGTCAGATGTGCCGCAACTACGAACGCAATTCACGCGTTCTGAACCGGCTGCTGCGAATTCTGACTCTGAAGCATGCACAAACCAGTGATCTGTCGATCACTGTCGATTGAAACCCAGATTACCGCGCATCCGTTCATCCCGGAAAGTTCGCAGGTCGATGGCCGGGATGGCGAAACGATGTTCATCCGGCAGATTGGCGCGTGTCGCTCGGCCGAAACGTGCGTCCAGCGTGCTCCAGCACACCGGCGACCGGACGATGTCAGCCCGCCGAGACGTCTGTATGTGTTGACGTTCACTCCAAAGTTCTCATCTCGGTGGGCTCGCGCCGCGCCACTTGCCTTTGGGGAAGACGCTTCGCTGCCATCAGGCAAAAATCGCCCCGGATCTCCCATGTGAACATCGTGCCGCCCAGCCAGGCTACGGCGGCGGAGACTTCTCTACGGGTGTTTCGCCGTCTGTTCCTGCACCTCCGGCTTGCATCAGATTCAGCAGCGATCCCGTCAGTGATTTGCGGGCCCCCGCCGCGCCCTGTTCACGTAGACTGTTGATCCACCCGCCCGGTGCAGAAGGCCATGTGTTCGCGTTGGCGCTGTTGGAAAATAGTCCTCCGACATTCCACAGTCGAAAGCCATCCGGCAGGCCAACAGCTGGTTCGGCAATCGTCCCGGTGACGGCCAGCATCAACGGTGGCTTCACAACGAAGGAAAGCAATCGCAGCCAGAGAAGGTTGTTTGAGAGTGTGGCGGGCAGACCCACTTCCAGTTGCAGATCGAGTGTTTCGTCCAGTCGCAGAGTTCCGCTGGTGGCGATTTGAAAATCCGAAGCCACCTGAGGCAATTGAAATTCCATGCGGTCATGCTGGATACCGGACTCGGTGATTTCAAAATTGACACTCGTCTCCTGAGCGACCCTGAGGCGGTCGGGCAGAATCAGTCCTGCCGGCCGCCTGAGCAGCACGGGAAGTCGATGTTCCAGTGGATCTGCGAGCATCGCGTCCAGTTTGTGAAAGGTCACACGACCGCGAATCGGAAACGGTGTTCCACTGCCGTTGGCATCCAGTGGCATTTCAATCGCATCCAGCCAGACAGAGGCTGAGCCGGTTATGTCGGATGTCTGAGAAAGAACCGGCGCGACAAGTGCGAGATTCTGATCTGCATGCGAGTCTGACAATGGCGTGTGATCAAAGATCTGTGACTTATGGAACTGGATGGTTCGACGTTGTTTCGAGTTGAGACCGACGTGCCCTGTCAGATTCAGCTGATCAAGGTCCACCAATGGCACTTGCCGCCAGGGCACAGAAAGTTGAAAGTGTCCGTTCTCCACCGCGAAGAGCACGTCGCTGGTTGAGGCATCCTGTGAGCCGAACTCCGGCCATCTGCCATCCGGACCAATCTTTATTCTGAGCACCGCGTTCTGCAGTCGCAGGAGAGTTGTGGTTGAGGCACCTGAGAGAAAACCCCAGAGTCCTTTGGACGTGGATAGCTCTGCGATCGAGCAGTCCAGTTGACCTGCCGCATCCCGCAGTTGCACGTTCTGAAAGACCAGTGGTGTTAACCAGCCCCCGGAAGCACCGGAGGACGTCACGGAGATTCCGGAACCTGCCGCAAGGCTCAGCAACAATTGACTGGCGGATGTCTGGAGCAGGAGCGAGGGCAGCAGCAGAGTGCCTGTTGCGAGCATGGACAACAGCAGCGAGCCACTGACAACCGCTCGCCGCCAGCGTCGGGGACGTGGGGCATGCGTCGAGTGGTGTTGCGGTGAAACGGAATCCATGACGTCAGTTTGGCGGCTGTCCATAGCGATGGAGTTCGGGGCAGGAGACCAGGACAGATCAGAGGCGACAAGGGCCGGGAGACAGCCGGCTTTCCGAAACATCAGAGCTGCTGATTGGTCTGTCTGCGTCAGGGCACCGTCGTCGCCGAACGGATTCTAGCAACCTGCTTCACAGTTGCGGGAAGAAAATCAGGCTGAGTGCCAGTTTCGGCTGCGTCGTTCGTGACTTCTCAAGGTGCCTACCGGCCCGGAATTCCGATCCAGGTGCCATGCACCGTATACGTCAGGTGCATGGCACCTGATTTCGTAAACTCAACAAGTGCAGGTGTTTAAGGAAATTGTGATGTGCTGGGAGCACGCCAGGTGCCATGCACCGGGGAGGTCCTTGTGGGGGGCGAATCCGCTGAAATCGGGATTTCCTGCCTTGGAATGTCGTTGCCTCTGAAATTTCGGACTAGTAGACTTCGGGTTCTGCCCTTCGATCCCCCCTGCCCTTCCCTGTGTCGAAAGAAATGCCATGCTCAGCCTGCTGCAACCACCGGTCCGGCTCTGCGATGGCGTGGGGCGGCGTGAATTGCTGCGCGCTGGTGGGCTGAGTGCATTGGGTTTGACGCTGCCGTGGCTGGATGGGTCCGTGTCTCGAGCGGATTCCGCGACAATTTCCGCGACGGGCGGAAAAGCTAAATCCTGTATTGTGCTCTTTCTGATGGGGGGGCCTCCTCAGCATTCCACCTTTGATCCCAAGCCTGCTGCGCCGGCGGAAGTCCGGGGCCAGTTTGGTCCGGTATCGACGGCCGTTCCGGGGATGCAGATTTGTGAGCTCTGGCCGCGAACGGCCCTGATCACGGATCGTCTGGCGATCCTGCGCGCGATGTCGACAGGCGACAATGCCCATTCCTCCAGCGGGTATTACATGCTGACCGGGCAACCTCATGCGCCGATGAATGCAGAGAATGCGAATCCCGGTTTCCCGAATGATTTCCCCAACATCGGGGCGATGAGTCGTCGATTGCTGTCCCCTCG
>JALQWE010000214.1:0-4725 GCA_023258825.1 Planctomycetaceae bacterium
GAGCACGACGCCTGCCGACGTGGACGCCGTGTTCCAGAAAGACGAAGTCGATCTGGCGATGGATCGCGCGATCGCCTGGCTGCAGACAAAGCAGCGGGAAGACGGAGCGATTCTGGATCGAAGTCACGACACCACTATGACAGCGCTGGCAATCATGTCGATGGCCAGTGTCGGAGTTCAGCCGGGCAGTTCCACGCCGGCTGGCCAGTCCATGCAGCGGGCGCTCGACTTTGTGCTGAAAGATGACCGAGTGGATGCGAATGGCTACTTCGGCGACCGCGATGGTTCACGCATGTATGGGCACGGAATCATCACGCTGATGCTCACAGAAATGCTGGGCATGGGCGTTTCCGAGGAACAGGACCGCCTGATTCACGATCGCTGCCAGAAGGCCATCGAAGTCATCCTCAGTTCCCAGAAAACCCGCAAGCCCGTGCAGGCCCGTGGCGGCTGGAGATACACACCTGCCGCGGCCGATGCGGACTTGAGCGTTTCTGTCTGGCAACTGATGGCTCTGCGGTCTGCCAAAAACGATGGACTGAATGTGCCGGCCTCAGCTATCACTGACGCCGTCGAATACCTGAAACGCTCCTACGCCTCACCGCTTGATCGCAACGGTCTTCCTGAAAAGAAAGCCAGCGGCTTCTGCTATGAACCCAATCGCAACAATCCCACCTTCACCATGACCTCTGCCGGCCTCCTCGCCATGCAGGTCTGTGGCGAATACGACTCACCCCTGACCATCGGAGCCGCCGACTGGCTTCTTGAACACCCGCCACAGTGGAAGGAACGCTTCTGTTCCTACGGCACCTACTACTATGCCCAGGGCATGTACCAGCGCGGCGGAGATCACGCCGCCACCGCCCGCCAACTCGTCCAGGAAATGCTACTCCCCAAACAGGCGGCCGACGGCTCCTGGCTCGCCGAAAACGGCGAAGAACGCAACCACGGCGCAGTCTATTCCACAGCCATGGCCATCCTCAGCCTCTCCGTCAAATACCACTTCCTCCCGATCTACCAGAAATAATCCCCCCCCAAACCCGCCTACCCCGCAATCCACAGTTGCGAATTGTCTACAGCCAATAACCTGCCTTGGACTGGGGGCATTTGCAATGGAACCCAGGTGCTTCGTCGGTGGCCTCGGAGAAACCTGCCGGTTCGGGTTTAAAAACAAACATCACACTAAACAACGACCCACAGGTGCTTGGCACCCACGGACTTATGGCAGAGGTGAACCGCCTCACTGCCTGCGCAGAGGTCATGCAGTCCAGTCCACGCGTCACCCTCGAACAAGGCAACAGCGTAGTGTGCGAATGAATCGCTGTTCGGGAGTGGAGACACCCAACCGGGACGTATTTGATTCGACACTGCCATAACGACGGACTGCCACTGCCGTCCTGTTACTGCGTTCAGCCCGACAGGCTGCGCTGATCCGAGGGCGAGCACTACGACCACATGCGGTGTTGGTCAACCCAGCGGATCGATAGGTAGTACCACAGCGAGGCGAACACAAACAAAACACCTGAAAATGCGAGCGGGTTGACAAATCCATATACGAAGCAACCCGCAGCGATTGCGAGCGATCCCCAGAAGAATGTCCATGCTGACATCCGTGTTCCGAGGCCCCACAACCCAAGTCGCACCATCACTGGCCAGTTACGCCTGTTAAAAGCCATCTTGTGCTTCTCCTTCAGCCAAACAAAAAAGACAACTTCTCCCGACCCGCGTGAGCCAGGAAGTCTGCAATTTCCTGACACAGCCCTTGGCAGGTGCACTACATTACTGGGACGGTACTACGTGCGCAGCCGACGAGATGATGACATAATGAAGAGACTCCTGCAACAGAAAGCCCACCGCTGTATCCGCCTGCAGCCCATCCACGACTTGCTGAGGAAATGGAAACCGGGACGTCTTCCCCGGATCCTTCACGACGCCCTCACACGGTCTCAAATGCCTGACCGTTGATCAAGGGGCGGGCTAATCAAAGCGTGGGCTGATCAATTCAGGATTCGGCGGGAGACGTCGACTGAATCGGTTCGGCATTGTGGGGGGATGGACATGTGCCCCAGAGCCTACCACTGCTGCGAGGAAACGCTACGGTCTGCCAAACGGGCAAGGCGCAGAGCCCTTGTGGTTTCACGGCGGCTGAACGATTCAGCCTTGCTCAGGTGCTAAGGGGCTCAATCCAAGATCCAGCAGCGTGCTGGTCTCCGCTGGATCGGGAGTGCCAATTTTTCGTGTGGTGCCAAGGATTCTGGCGCGGACCACATGGCGATCCGGTGGTTGACTCTGGTTCCAGCGCAGGATCAGATTGGTCAGGTAGCGAGTGGGGACGTCCGGACTGGCGAGCGACGCGGTCTGCAGGAAATAGCGAATGCGGTAGGACTTATGAAACTGCTGGACCCGCAGCCGATCGCCTGTGGAGATGTCTGAATTCACCAGGTCGATGGTCGATCCGTCCCGCAGAGTGGCCTCAGTGGAGAATTCATTGGTGTATCTGGGCAGATTGGAATACATCGACCAGATCACGTTCCAGCCGATCAGGGACACGATGCGTTCCTGAGTCGGCAGGAGGCTTTTGCCAAAATTTGCAGCCTGTAACAGAATCGTTGATACTGCAAGAAACGCCAGTGCAGTCGACCACAGGGCTCTGCCACGCTTAGGTGCGGCTGAGGGGCTCGTGCTGGCCAATCCGTTTGCCGGGGATGCGTTTCCCGGGGAAATGGGCCAGATCACGGATGACAAAAACGGGATCGTTGCCGCGGCTGCGATCAGTGGAAAAATGTGCAGCCAGATCGTGACTCCAAGTCCAAACTGAAACAACCAGAACGCAGGAATCACAACCATGCGAATACGCCGCGTCTCCCAGGGGATAAACAGACACAATGGAGCGATGATTTCAAACCAGACAACGCATGGTGTCAGCCACGTCAGCAGATCTGGATACTGACGCAGGAATTCTCCGGCTGGAAGAATCCACTGCGTTTGCCCCAGTGCGTAGACGATGGCCGTTCCGTCCCTCCATGCCGCGTCGCTCTTGAACCAGCCTGCCGTGAAGTAGACCAGGGCAAACTGCAGCAGGAGCGCTGCCGTCGCCAGGGAAAGTACAATCCGTGGGTGCTGCAGCAACCGCCCCCGGGCGTCGATGGAATACCGCGCTCCAAGTGGCAGGAAAAGACTCCAGAACAGCATCGAGCGCAACAGATCATCGCCCGCATCCAGCACAAATTCATTTCGGGCGTGCAATGAGATCGTGAGTAGCCAGCAAATCACGGTGGCCATGCGAGTACGATAGCCCATCAGCAGCATCACGGCACCGATAGCGGCCACAACGAAATGCGCCAGCTGAAACGCATACGAACCGTCCAGCATCTGCAGCGAGAAGTAACAGGCAGGAGCCGCCACAAGATCGCGCGGCAGGAATCCGTCGTCCGTATAACACTCCACAATGAAATGGGACCGCAACAGAAGATCGGTCAGGATCAGCAGCGCCAGGGCCATTCGAAATAGGGCCAGGCATCGAGCATCAATGCTGAACAGATCTCTCAGAAGGCGATGGAAACGACTCAGCATGGGAACGCGATTCAGTTTTCAGGGAAACTTCTCAGGCGAAGAGAAACTGGCAGTTGCAGATCGGCTCCTCTCTCGCGCTCGCGATGGCCGCCCGGAAGGGGCCAGTATCACAGCCGATTAGAACCGGAACATCTCCACACCCACTGCGTCTGAATTCTCGCAACTCCCTCACAGGATTGGAAATCCCCCAAACAACATTCCACCTTTCTGGCGTTGAGAGCGAAGAGGATGCTACGGTTGCTCAAGGCCGACACTGTGGTCAGGGTGAGTTTCTGAACAAAGATGATGGGCGAGGGCGACCTAATCCCGAATCTCCGATCGTGGAATCTCACCCGTGTCCGTCCGAAACGGTCCGAAGGGCAATCCACTGGCGGAAAACAAGTGACAGATCGCCCGCTGGCTCCACGCATAACGTACCATCACGGGGTCGGCAACTTCATCGCTCCAAACCAACAGTGAGGTACGGTTCACGACCTGGGCCTGAGCTGCGACAAATTTCCCATCAGCGCCGGCAATGACCAACCCTGCCGGGTTGCCCTTAATCAGAATGGCCTCATCCCCGAATGTCCTGAACGACAACAGCATTTTGGTCCCATCACGTTTCCACGATTCGAGCACGGGCGAGCCCCATGTCAGCCCCTGCTCCCCGTACACCTCCGCCCTCGCCCAGCGCAAGGCTCGTTCTGCAATGACCCGCTTGACCATGGGATGAATGTCTGCGTGCGGATAATCTGCGGTCACCACAAAACCGGTGTGCGGTAACTGCAGATGCGCCTTATGTTGCTGTTCCTGAAGAATTGGTAACTTTGTCTGCCAATAAAGCACATCCGACTGCTCCCAACCGCAGATCTGAAAGATGCAGAACGGCAATTCCGGGGCTTCGAATGCGGCTCGCCAGGATCTGACCACGCCCGGAAACGTTTCGGCGAACGGATCTTCATGATCGAAGTAATTGTTTTCGCCCTGATAGAAAAAAATACCCCGGATAGGCATCTTTCGGAGTGGCCAGATCATCGCGTTGAATGGTCCCGCCGGAAAGTTGCGGTCCTGTCCCGGATCCGGCCTGAGTTCAGGTCGACCCGGAGCATTCCGTCCGTTGGCCCTTGCGTCCGCAGCGAGTTTTTCCCACTCCGCCATCGCCTTCTGGTGCTC
>JALQWE010000214.1:4735-6538 GCA_023258825.1 Planctomycetaceae bacterium
GCATCAGCAGCCGCTGACTTTCTGGCAACCATCGCTGCCGCTGCCGGAATAGACTCCAGCGAATCTCGGGAATTCCACGCTGAGGCGATTGTGCCTCCCCATGACGCGTCAATCAGACCGATCGGCACGTGGAGCTTTTCATGCAGCTGCACACCAATGAAGTATCCCAGTGCACTGAAGCCGCTGATTGCCGCGTCCTTCTCCGCTGCAACCGCCCAGCGTCCCGTGACAACACCATCACCATCCTGCCCACCCGGAACGAAATCCATCAGCGGCTCACGTGACGCTTGCTGTGGTACTGTCATCACTCGGAGCCAGGGATGATCAGTGTTCAGCACAAGCCGTGTCCCCTCGGCATTCTTCAGACCATCCGAATCTCCGCGCCACCAGAGAGGCATCTCCATGTTGCTCTGGCCACCCAGTAACCAGACTTCACCCACCAGCACATCGGCCACCCGAATCGTGTCCTGGCCGCAGGATAATGTCAGTTCAATCGCTTCGGCGGTAGCGGCGAGTGGAGGCAGAGTCAGTTCCCACATGCCACTGGGAAGAACTTTCACCTGCTGCTGCTGTTCGGCGAGTCTTACCGTGACGTCTGCGTCCGGGGGAGCTTCCCCCCAAATGCGCACAGGCATATCGCGCTGCAGCACCATGTGATCAGAGAAGACCGCGGCTAGTCTCAGCTCCGTGGCAAAGACCGCCGGTGACGAAACAAGCAGCATCAAAAGCAGGGGGGTGATGGTTTTCATACGGTTCTCTTTGCGGAAACAGGACCGATTGTCAGGCGTGGCGCTCATCCCGTGCAGCAGCCTTCGACGCCGCGTATGAACGTCGGATCACTCTTTCAGACAGCGGAGCATGGAATACTGAAACCGTGGAAGCAAGGGAGTTCTGCAGTATTTTCCGCTGGCTTTTAGAACTGTGTTCCGTTGAAGACTTCGGCAGTGAAAATTCAGGCCGCTTGTTTGGTCAGAGCAAAACTCGCTCCCGGATGGTTGAAAACCAGATTCGCGATCGCATCTGGAAGGTCGCTACGAAAGCGTACGGCGGACCCCAAAAGCTGGACCAGGGTCTTAGGTAGAATCTGCTGTTCAGAAAGAAGGTGAGTATCAGGACTGGGACGAACAGGGAAAGTGAATACAGCCTCGTCGTTGAACTCAGCTTTGTAGCGTCGACGAATCTGTTTGGGCTTCGCTCTGTGCATCTTCTGAGTCATCATCATCATCGGTGTCCTATCAGAAACTCAGAAGAAGAGACTCACCTGTCCCTGAAAGTGTCAGCACCTCACCCAGTGTCTTCGTTGGGACGGGAAAATGCCTGCCTGCCTGCCTGCCTGCCTGCGCGGGCTGAATCGCTGGTTTCATGGAAGCTGAGTTTTCAAGTTGCTTCCACGTTGGGTACACTATGCGTATGCAGACCGAGGCATTTCTATTCGGCGATACTATGTGGCAGTCGGGCCGGGCTGTGTTGGCTGTGGTTGGGCGTGTGGCTTGGCTGGCCTGAGCAGGTTGCTCAAAATGGTGTTGCTGGCGTTCGATGCAACGGCCACGATCTTTCGTGATCCAAAGGAAAAACTCAAATGCTGCGTGGCATGCGTCAACTTCTCCTGTGCTTCGGTGTGATTCTGAGTGCGATGATCGTCACGTCTGTCGTGGAGGGCGGTGAGGGTGGTGAGGGTGGTGATCACAACAGGCCGAATATCCTGTTGATTGTGAGCGATGACATGGGGTACGGCGATGTGGGTTTCCATGGGTGCGAGGACATTCCGACCCCCAATCTGGATCGTCTGGCGGCAGGCGGTGC
>JALQWE010000215.1 GCA_023258825.1 Planctomycetaceae bacterium
ACCAGCATTGGATATTCGAATTGATTTTCGGTCTGCCCTGCAGTGGGACATCGCAGTTCAATGCATCGGTACCCGGTCACGGGGCGAACGAGTCTGGGCCGGGGTAACGATGGCAACATGGAAGACCAGGGTCGTCTTTCGCTCGATGGCAGTGAGGCCTCTCCCCAAAATGGTGAGTCGTGCGTTGTCCGCCGACCTGGACAAGGATTTTGAGGTGTGCACTATTGTAAACAGAGGTCTCGGAGGGTTCACACCCTCCGCTCGCCGTGGTCGTTTCGGCGGAGCGCTGGGTGGTCGTTTCGGCGGCGTGAAACGCGACCATGGGCGGGGCAGGGCAGGGTGGGTGGCACCTGCCGCGGTGTCGTGGATTCTGTGTGGACGGTGTGAATCAGGCGGCTGAGAGCAGGGCGAGCTCTTCCGCGTTGACTGCGACAATCGAAATTCCAAAGCGATCTGCCAGTGCGGCCACTTCGTGCGGGTTGATGATGATGGTCATACCGGCTTCGATCGCCAGAACCTTTCCACCGGCTTCGTGCATGGTGCGGATGGTGTCCATCCCGACGGTGGGCACGTCGAACCGCATGTCCTGCTGGGGCTTGGCAACTTTGACGACGGTGAAGCCCCCGCGTCGGCAGAGCTCACCGGCGCGTCGAATGCAACGGTCCGTTCCCTCGATGGCTTCCACGGCGATCACAGCGGTATCGTTGACAACCACCGTCTGTCCGATGTCCAGCCGCCCCATTTCCCGCGCGAGTTCCCAGCCGAAGCGGATGTCTTTCCATTGACCTGGAGTCGGGCGGCGTTGTGTCAGGAATCCGTGTTTCACGAGTAACTCCGGGGCGTATTTCAGGGCCGAGTCAAAGACGAGTCCATCCCGCTCAAATTCGCGAATGATCGCCAGCAGAATGGTGTCATCCTTTTTGTTTTCCCGAGCGTAGCGATACCACATGTGGATGGTCCGCCAGTCGGGCATCAGGCGGATCCAGCGAAAGGGGTGAAACAAAACTGTTTTTTCGATTTTGCCCGCCATAATGACACGATCAACACGCGCATTTCGCAGCAGGCGAATGGACTTGCCCATGCGTGCCAGCGGCGCGAAACGGAACTCATCACAGACATCGAATAGTTTTTCTGATGCCATGCCGGCGACACCGAGTCCATAGACGTAGTGTCCGGCGTTTCGAGCGGCCACGGCAAACTGAATCGGGAACTCCCCGGCTCCGGCCAGTAATCCCAGACGCATCGGGCGTTCAGTGGCCTGCGCCACTGGGGCGTGCTGTTCCACATCAGCCTGGAAGAGGCTGAGCGGCTGAGTGGCGGGGTTGGATTCGGGGGATGGACTGGATGTCATGGCGGCCGCGGTATGACGGGAAACGTTGGCGAAGGAAACGATGGAAACCGGTAAACTGAATACTGAGGAGCAGGTTAGACCCGGAGTGCCGGCCTGAAGTGTTCAGGCGGCCGTTGATTCCCCGGACTGTTCATGAACCGCCAGTCGACTGTGCAGCTTTTCGATTTCCTTTTCCAGCTGTCGGACGGTGTCACGGATTTCCGGCAGGCGTCGGAGTGCCATCAGTTGACGAGTGGTTTCGGCGGCAGGGCCAGCGGGAGCTCCGAGGTAGGTCTGCCCGCCTGGCATATCGCGGTGCACACCAGCCTTGGCTCCAATGACTGCACCGTCTCCCAGATGAACGTGATCAGCAACACCGACCTGTCCGGCACAGACGACATAGTCACCGGTTGTGACAGATCCGGCAAAGCCCACCTGTGATACCAGCAGGTTGTGTCGTCCAATGTGACAGTTGTGCCCGATCATGACCTGATTGTCGATTCGCGTTCCGGTGCCGATCACGGTCTCCCCGATCTTGGCGCGGTCGATTGTGGTGCAGGCCCCGATCTCGACGTCATCACAAATCACCACGGTGCCGTAGTGGGGCAGACGCTGGTGGCCGCCGTTGACCAGGCGGTAGCCAAATCCGTCCGCTCCGATCACACAACCGGCGTGGATGATGACGTGATTTCCAATACGCACGTCGTTGTAGAGCACTGTGGTTGGGTGCAGAACAACATTGTCGCCCAGCAGGCATCCATCACCGATCACGACGCCCGCATGGATCTCACAGCTGTGGCCGATCACCACGTCCCGTCCAATCACAGCCAGCGGGTGGACGTTCGTATTCGGGCCGATTTTCGCCGACTCGTGAACAATGGCTCGGTCTGAAATTCCAATCGCGGCCCGCGGACGCGGTGGCTTGAGGATGCCGACGATGGAAAGAAAGGCGGTTTCGGGTTCGGGAACCAGAATGAATGTCGTGTCCGGGTGTTCTCTGAGTTCCGCAGTGGCGTTCTGGGGGGCGATGATGACGCGGGCCTGTGAATTCTTCAGTCGGGAGAAGTTCTTCTGGTTGCCGACGAAGGTGAGGTGCCGTTCTGTGGCCCGCTCGACCGTCTGCACATCGTCAATCTCCCGCCGTGGGTCGCCGTGCAGGGTCCCGTCGAGGATTTCGGCAATTTCTGCTGCTGAGAGTGCTTTTTGCAGGATATTTGTGGTCATCGAGCCCTCCTTTGCTCGTATTTGGCCTCGACAGCAGCGATTCCCGTCGCAGGGGCTAAGCCCATGACGCGAATGTCGAATTCTCTGAGGCGCCTGCTTCAGGAAGGGGCCCCTGATCACATTGTGCGTTGAACATGGTCCGAGTTTCCCTGCACACCCTGAATCACCCGGGGGCGTCAGAAGAATCTGCAGGCTCCGGACTGGTTTTCCACCGCCTCTGAAACCAGTTATGTTAGGGCAGATCGCGAGGCGAACGCAAGAGGGGTTTCAGGGAGTCCGGTGGTGTGGATCGAGGCCCAAAGGTGATTTCCGACCGGCAGGCAGAGCCGCTGTGCAGACCGTTCTGACCGGTGAGGTATTCCGATTCCGCAGCGCTCCCGCTGAGTCGCTCACCGGTCCCCACCACTGGCTGCGAATCCGGCCGTACCGAGGCTCGCGATTCTATGGACCATGGCTGTGTTGATCTGATGCAGGCGCGTTGCGCACCGCTGGCGACCGGCGTTCGGCGACGAGGCGGATGTTGGCCACCGTTGAGTTTCCTTCGAAACGAGGCGGTTCGCGAAAAACTGCCCGGTGGCCAGAGCTGTTCAGAGCGGGCTTGCAGACAGAGGTATCGCTGCAGGCCGGCGTCAGAATCGCTGTCCTCGGCAAACTCGATCAGAGGGCTGACAGCATGATTGAGTGCGGGATAGTCCGGATGCCGGGATTTCCGGATGTGTGCGGGGGAAGGACGATTGGCATGCGTGTCCTGAACGGTACAGGAGACAGAACCGGATTACAGTGAAAAGTAGAACAGATCTTTCCCATCCTGACACAGATGGGAATTCTGCAGTGACTTTTCCGGCCGCATTTCTGACTCAGTTTACCCAGGATTCCGAATCGTTACAGAAGGACCAAAAATCGCCACAAGTATTTGTGCCACAATCATCTGCGGAGATTCAAGGCATCGAATTCACAGCGACGATAGTCCTGGTAAGTCCCTCGGACTGTGAATGGCAGGTTGAGATCATGGAGATCTTAACTCCCGAAGAAACGATGCGAAATCATCGACTGAGAAGCCAAACTGATTGTCCGAAGTTCTGAGTAGCAGCGACGTAATGTGAAGGCTGAATACCAGCTTCACCGCAGGTCGAGGGATTCGGCAATGGTCTGCCGAAAAGTGTGATTACGGACGGTCAGAGGTCAGGGCGGTCGAAGGAACGATTTCCTTGAGAAGGAGACACGGAAACATGAAGTGGTCCTGGATGTTCAGTGCGAGTGTTGCGCTGTCAGGGATGATGGGATCAGCAGAAGCTGGTCTGTTCGGACTTGGCGGCTGCAAGAGCTGCGGCTGTGCTGAAGACTGTCAGCCAGCTGTCTGCAAGCCGACAATCGCTCGGCCGTGTCACACGAACGTGTACACGTATCAGAGAAAGTGCTCCGACATTAAGCCACCATGCTGCGACGACGGCTGTGGTGTTGATGGCGGATGCGGACCGGTCTCCTGCAGTGCTCCTGCAGACCTGAACGGTAACGGATGTGGCAACGGTGCTGCTGACCCGGGCTGTCAGGCTCCGGCTGGCTGTGCTGTTGACCCGAACTGTGCTGCACCAGCTGGTGATCCTAGCTGTGCGGCACCATGCGGTGACCCAAGTTGTGCCGCACCAGCCGGTGACCCGAGCTGTGCTGCTCCTGCTGGCGATCCCAGCTGTGCCGCACCATGCGGTGACCCAAGCTGTGCTGCACCGAGCTGTGCAGTTCCAGCCGGCGAAGGCTGCGTTGTTGACCCCAGCTGTGCTGCTCCTGCCGGTGAAGGCTGTGACACGACCTGTGGCGAAGGCTGCGATGAAGACGCATGCGAAATCGCAAAGCTGATCTACACTTCCATGACGGATTGCTATGCAAAGAACCGTCGGAATGCTCTGGACGAGCTGGGCGACTACGACTGTGCCTGCCATCCTGAAATCATGAACGCCTTCGTCTACGGTCTGAATGACACTGACGAACGTGTTCGTCGGGAAGCAGCTGACGAAATCGGTGACGCAGTTCGCAGCAACAGCTGCTGCTGCAGCCCGACGACTGTGGCTGCTCTGACCTGTGCTCTGGCTGACTGCGACCGCGGTGTTCGTCACCAGGCTGAAGAAGCTCTGGAAGCCTGCGGTTACGAAGTTGTCGACGGAAACTGCGACAGCTGCACGGACGGATGTGCAAACGGTGCCTGCGGTGCCGTTCACACGGCTGCTCCTGCTGCTGAAGCTGCAGCCCCAGCCGCTCCTGCTGCTGAAGCTGTTCCGGCTCCGGCTCCTCCAGCTGAGCCACAGGCCTTCTTCCCATCACGGCTGCATCGCAAGCCGGCTGCGAAGACCGGTCTGGCAGGTCTGTTCGGAATGAATCGCTGATCGCTGCTCTGCTCCGCGATAGGAAAGAATCGCTTCCTGTTCTGAACTATTACGGTGCTGAATCAGATCATCGGGCTCCCGGAAGATTATCTTCCGGGAGCCTTTTTTCGTTTTGAGATCCGCGAAGATCATTTGAGCTCAGACGAAGTTCCCGGGTGCTGCTGAATCCATTGACGAATCATGGCGACAGCGCGGTGATCCGGAATGGACGTGCTGAGCGGCGGCATTTGTCCCTGGCCCCGTTGACTGATGCGATGCAGCAGGACGGACTGTTCCGGCTTGCCGGGTGATACCAGTCGGGCATCGGTAAGCTGAAAGGTGTTGTGGACCGGCGTGGCGTCGATCAGCAGCTGCTGGTCAAGTGATGCAGTGAATTCCGCGGAAAAACGCGAGTTCCCGCCGCCGGCTTCGACATGACACCCCGCGCAGTTGGCATGCAGCCAGGAACGTGCACGCAGCTGCAGGTCCGCCTGTTCGTCGTACGGGTCCGTCAATGCGGGTCTGGCAGCGGCCGGTTCCGACAGAGGTTTGCTGAAGTAGCCCAGTCGAGACAGTCGCTCAAGCTGGTTCTCTGTCTTGTCTCCGTAATCATGGACGCGATTCATCTGCAGCTCGCAGACGCCCAGCACGTAATTGGCGGCGCGGGAATGGCAAACCATGCACTCCGCACGCGACGGATAGTGCCATGTCTGGCTGAGCGCCGTGCCCGTGCCGGACGGATGAAGCGCAATCGTCTCTGTGCGACCCTCCTTTTCAACCAGTTCCGCATCCGTCTGCTGCTCGTTCCAGCGATACGAATACCCAGCCCATTCATTCTGCTGTCGGACCATCAGCCGCGTTTCAATGCGAACGGCTGATTGCGGATTGCCGGGTTCTCTTTCCAGTGAAAAACTCTTGATCAGCACCGAGCCGTTCGGGAAGTTCCATCCACGGCTGGTCGTGTAGTCGATCGTCTCCTCACCCGGAATCGCCATCCACCGCTCCTTGAGGGCACCGTCCGACCAGAAGGGAGCATTCACCGAGTAGGGGACGATCCCTGGTTTCAGCTGATGAGCTGCGACCGAGTCAAACAGGCCTGTCTCACTGAGCTTCGTGGGAAATGGATCGGCAGGCCGCGCGAGGTTGGGTTCCAGTTTATAAATCCCGCCGCCATGGTCCACCACCAGTACTTCGCCGTCATGACTGATGCCAAAGCCCGCGATCTGCAGAGTTGTGTCCGCCAGCTCGCGATGAAATGTGACCTGTTGGCCGTCATGCCGTATGCCCCAGATCTTGCCCGTGGAATAATCTCCGTACAGAAAACAGCCCTGCAGGTCCGGGTGCCGCGCATGACGGTAGACAACGCCACCCGTCAGACTGCGTGATTCTGAGTGATGGTGTTCGGCAACAGGCGCGACGATCGGTTCCAGTCCCCGCGGACGCTCCGGGTAAAACGCGTGACTTCCTTCCTGCACACTCCAGCCGTAGTTTTCCCCTCGGCCAATCAGGTACACCTGTTCCCAGAGATCCTGTCCGTTCTGACCCAGCCACAGCTGGCCCGTGCTGCGATCGAAGTCCATTCGCCACGGATTTCGAAATCC
>JALQWE010000216.1 GCA_023258825.1 Planctomycetaceae bacterium
CCACGCGGAATTCATCCGACCGCGTCTCCGCACCTCCGTGACACAGCCCCAGGCTCAGCAGAGCCATGGCCAATACACGCGTCTTCAACGCCCCCGACCGCAATCGCAAAACTGAACTTTTCATGAGTAACTTTCATTATGTTGGGGGGCAGAAAAAGTTGGGCAGAAAAGGGGTCAGGTACCAATAGCCTAAAGGCCCGAAGGGTGCTCCGCACTATTGGTACCTGACCCCTTTTTCTGCCCGGCCCACTATTGATTTCCGCCCGTTTTTTCTGCCCCGCCCCGGGAATTCAACAATCGAAACGGATTTCCCTGGCCCCCGACAGCAATCCGCGCATTGCGCCAGTTCACCACGACATCCGGCTGGTCCGCAAAAATGCCGTCCACACCCGCGTCAATCGTCAACCATTCCAGCAACTGATCGGAAGCGTTGACAAAGCCCGGCAGAGCATCCGTGCGGAAGGTCCAGACGTGCACCTGCAACCCCTGCTGATGCGCGTCCGTCACCAGGCGACTGATCTTTGGCTCCCCCTGTTCCGTGACTCCAGTGACAACCAGCGTCACTAACGCCCCCAGACCGTCACAGAAACCAGCAGCCTCCCGAATCTTCTCTGCAGACACTTCCTTCCCAATCAGCCAGATCAACGGCAGCGGACTCTTCAGCTCTTCCCGTATCCGACGCACTTCAGACTCTTCAAAACACTGCAGGAAAATCGGCGCATCGGCTGAGTCATAGCCGTATTGCTTCAGCACAGCCAGAATTGCGACGGATGCATCCAGACCAGCGTCGCGATGACGCACCGGATCCTTGATCTCCACGTAGACCCCGGCCACACGCCCCCGCGTCCGATTCATTCCCTGGATCAACTGCAAGTGCTCTTCCAGCGTCGAAATCCGAAAACTTCCCTGCCCCTGGGGAAACCGAGTTTCCGCCATTCGCCCGCCACGTCCCTTTGGCCTGCGCTCCGTGACCTTCAGAGCCCGTAACTCACTCAACAGAAAGTCCATCACATACCAGTGTCCGTCGGCCCGCTGTCGCCCGTCATACAACTCAGCCACATTCGTGACGTCATCCAGAACCACATCATGCAGCACCACCGGGATTCCGTCTTTCGACAGCACACAGTCCTGCTCCAGATAATCCGCCCCCATCATATAGGCCATCACGGCCCCTTCCGTCGTGTGCTCAGGAAGATATCCCGAAGCCCCGCGGTGCGCAATCACAATCGGAACCGTGGCAGACTGATCCATCAGTGTTACTCCCGACGGCGCAGCATCACTCACCTGCGCCCTGCTGACTTCGCCAATCCCAAATGGCAATCCACACAACACAAGGATGCGGAACAGAGTCCGGGCTGGGCAGATGCCCGTCAGACGCAGAGTCAGATCGACCGTTTTCCGCAATTTACCGACCGCCATTGCCGACTCCTTCAACCCGTCACTCGCAGCGATTTCCCCACGCCCTCACCACACATCCCCGGCCCCCGCAACGGCCCCCAAACCATTTGCGTGATCGTCAGGATTTCAGTTCCAACGGAATCCACAGAGATGGGTTCCACGTCGCCGGAAAGTCACCCAGCACGCTCAAAGGCACTGGCCCGACCTCCGTATCCTCCACGATACAGTAAAACCCCAGCACCCCGGCCTCCACCGCCTGCTCATAACCCGGCAACTGACTGCCCGGGACCCAGAGCGACAAATCATAGCCGTCCGCCACCAGATGTCTTTCCACTCGACACTTGCCGGAATCCAGAGTACGTCGGCCGGGACGCTGCGGTCCGGATTCGGTGAATCGCACGGTCGCCGCGTCGTCCGCATCGTCATCACAGATCAAGGCCACCAGCTCGACGCAGTAGTCCGTCACCCGCTGCACATTGGTGCCCGGTCGCATGTCCAGCAGCACTCGCACCAGGTCCGAATGCTTCAGGTCTGCCCAGCGTCCGGCTGCAGGCTGAGTTTTTCCCCGCAGACGCACTTCCAGACCCAGCCCCTCCGGATTCCAGGCCATCCGCACACTCATTGGCATCTGCTCAGAATTCAGTCGCGCCGGAACAAACAGCGTGCTCGATTCCGGCAGCTTCAACAGCCGCCCACGTCCACCCGGCATCGCATCCACACGCGGGATCTGCAGAGAGAACTGAAACAGGAAGGAGTTGGGGACGATCTGCGTCATACTGTTTCCGATGTGTTTCTGCCAACAGGCCTCGTCGCGCGTTCGTCGCACAAAACCCTGAATACCATTCTACCACCTGCTGCAACTGGCTGAGCCCCTGCGGAGGAACGCTCAGGACGCCTTCGTCAGCTGTCAGCCGTTACGCGTCACTGCGCCCTGTGCCGGTCTCCCTGAACACGATCTCAGGACTGCGATCCGCTCTCTGTCTGCCGCAGCACCTCACGATACCACGCAATCGTCCGCTCCAGCCCCGCGGCCAGTGAACACTGCGGAGCCCAGTTCAGCCACTGCCTCGCACGACTGATGTCCGGACACCGCTTTCGCGGATCATCCATCGGCAACGGCCGAAAGGCAATCCGCGACGTACTGCCAGTCGCCCGAATCACCGACTCAGCAAGTTCCAGCATCGTATATTCCACCGGATTGCCGATGTTCACCGGACCGATCTGCTCGTCCTGATCCATCAGACGCAGCATCCCCTCAATCAGATCGTCCACATAACAGAACGAACGCGTCTGCAGTCCATCCCCATAAACCGTCAGATCCTCACCACGCAGCGCCTGCATGATAAAGTTGGAAACCACTCGCCCGTCATCCGGAGCCATCCGCGGTCCATACGTGTTGAAGATACGAATGATCCGGATCTCCGTTCCATGGGCCTGCCGATAATTCATCATCAGCGATTCTGCAATCCGCTTGCCTTCGTCATAACAACTGCGCGGCCCGATGGGATTCACATGCCCCCAATAGTCCTCATGCTGCGGATGAATTTCCGGATCTCCGTAAACTTCCGATGTGGAAGCATGCAGAATTCTCGCATTGCAGCGACGCGCCAACCCCATCATGTTGATCATCCCCGTCGTCGACGTTTTGATGGTCTTGATCGGATTGAACTGATACGCCTGAGGAGACGCGGGGCAGGCCAGATTGAAGATTCTTTCTGCTTCCACATACAACGGATACACAATGTCGTGACGTATCAACTCAAATCGTGGATGCCCCAGCAAATGACGGATGTTGGATTTCTTCCCGGTGAAGAAATTGTCCACACAAATCACGTCATCACCGCGCGCGATCAATCGATCGCACAAATGACTGCCCAGAAACCCCGCGCCGCCTGTGACCAGTACCGCTGCCATCTGAGCCCTCCGGAAAAATGCGGTCCAGCCAGACCACTGCACACCAACCCTGACACCACGATTTCACGCACCACGATGACACCAGGCCGGGCCGCTACCTGACCGGCCACTTCAAACCCCTGATAACCTGCTCAACAGCCGCTCAGAGACCGATCCAGACGCCGCAGGACTCGCTCTCGCCCCAGCAACTCCAGAGACCGAAACAGATCCGCCCCCTGCGCTTTTCCCGTCACACACAGCCGCAAGGCCGGAAACAAATCCCCCACGCGAATTCCCCGCTCCGCCACAAACGCCTGCAGCAAATCATGCAGCGGCCCGGCCAGAAAATCGGCCAGGCTCTGAAGGCGGTCTTTCAGTAACAGCAGATTCTCCTGAGTCGTCGCGGAACTGCGAACTCGTTTGTCAAAGTTCTTCACATCCACACTGAGCTGCTCATCCGACAGAAAGAACTCATCCAGCTGGAAGATGTCCCCGAAAACGCGCAGCCGGTCAGCAGCAAGGTCCACCACCGCCGCCACATAACTCCGCGTCCCGGGATCGTCCGCACTGGAAATCAACCCCGCTGCCAGCAGAAACGACAGACACCCCTCAAGCTTGTCATCCGCCGGCAACTGGCTCATCCAGTGCGACTGAAAACTGATCAGCTTGTCCGGGTCCAGACCCGCCGGGCTTCTGATCACACGTTCCAGAGAAAACTTCTGCTGCATCTCCTCGCGCGACAGCACTTCTGTCTGATCGTCATACGACCAGCCCAGACGCACCAGAGCATTCAGAATCCCCGCCGGCAGAAATCCAACCTGCTGGTAATAGGCCACCATCACCGGGGACAACGCGTCAGCCGCCGCATCAAAGCCCAGCCGACTCAGCACCGCATCCCCCAGTTCAAACAGCTTCTGGAACTGCGGGTTCTTTCGATAAGCGGCAATCTTGCGTTTACTGATCTTCTCCTTACTGCCCGGCGCTGCCACATAAGGAATGTGAGCCCATTCCGGGATCACATTTCCCAGAGCCCGGTGGAGCAAGACCTGAATCGGCGTGTTCGAAAGATGCTCCTCCGCCCGGATCACATGCGAAATCTCCATGGCCGCATCGTCAACCACCGTCGCAAAGTTGTACAACGGAGACCCATCGCTGCGCGCAATCACCGGGTCCGGCATCAGATTGCAGTCCCATTCCACCGTACCTCGCACGTGATCATTGATCACGACGGTTTCCCCCCGAGGCACCAGCAGGCGAATCACGCAGGCCTCGCCCGCCGCCAGCTTCGCCTGCACCTCGTCCGCCGTCAACTGCAGCGAAACTCGACTGCTGACATACACTCGCTTTTCACGCTCTGCCGCCTCACGTTGCGCCTGAGTCTCAGCAGGTGTTTCAAAGTCCCGGTAGGCATGGCCCGTGGACAACAACTTCTGCAACGCCGCGTCGTACAGACCTCGACGCTGAGACTGAAAGTAGGGACCATGCGGACCACCCACTTCCGGCCCTTCGTCCCAGTTCAGACCCAGCCAGCGAAACGCCTGCAGAATCGGCCCGAGCGCCTCGTCCATATTCCGCTGCTGATCCGTATCATCAATGCGCAGAATGAACGTGCCGCCATGATGACGCGCCCACAACCAATTGAATAACGCGGTCCGCATGCCGCCAATATGCATGTAACCCGTGGGACTGGGGGCAAATCGTGTTCGAACTGGCATCGCTCTTCTTCATGGTCAGTTGCTGTCAGTTTCACCGCAGGCACACCCACAGTCACCCGGTCCGCCTCTGCATTCAGCTGCGAACAAACGGCCACCGCTGACAATTCGGAGGGCCGGAACGTGAATCCTACCGCTCCGCACGGCCCAATCAACCATCCCACCATGATTGACTCGTGATCCGGACAGAACCCACCTCCGTGCCCCCGCATGGGGCAATTGTAATTTTCAGGAATCCACCCGACTTTCTGCGATTCTACTGGAATACCACCAGCGGACACATTCCCCTCATCCCACAGGCCACCATGCACCCTTCATAGAACTTCCGTGATCGCATCGGTACAATTTTGCGGTATACGCTGCTCCCGATCTCCGTTAAGTCTCTCCACTTGTCTCGCCTGCAGGCATCCCATGAACCCCTGCCTCATCCTGCTGCCTTTCGTCCTGCTGCTGTCCGCCACCGCATCGGCCTCAGATGCCGACGCTTACCTCAGCAGCGTTCGCCCCGTGCTCAAAGAACGTTGCTTTGCGTGCCACGGTGCACTGAAACAGGAAGCCGGCCTGCGACTGGACACGGTGGCACTGATGCGGCAGGGCGGTGACAGCGGCACCGCCATCGTCGCCAGTGATCCCGACGCCAGCCTGCTGCTGCAACGCGTCACCTCGTCCGACCCCGCCACGCGCATGCCGCCCGAAGGCGAACCCCTGAAGCCCGAACAACTGTCTGCAATCCGCCACTGGATTCAAGCCGGTGCCGCTGCCCCCGAGAACGATACACCCGAAAAGGATCCCCGCGATCACTGGGCGTTCCAGCCCCCGACACGACCACCTGTCCCCCTCGTAAAACGCACTGACTGGCAACAGAATCCAATCGATGCCTTCATCGCCGCACGCCATGATGAACTCGGTCTGGTCCCGCAACCGGCCGCCAGTCCGGAACTCTGGCTCCGCCGCGTCTACATTGACCTGATCGGCTTCCCACCCACGTCCGCAGAAATTCGCAGCTTCCTCGCCGATACCAGCCCCGATGCCGAAGCGCGCGTTGTCGACCATCTGCTCAATTCCCCTCAGTACGGCGAACGCTGGGGACGACACTGGATGGACATCTGGAGGTACAGCGACTGGTGGGGACTGGGGGCCGAAGTCCGCAACTCCCAGAAACATCTCTGGCACTGGCGCGACTGGGTGATCGAATCACTCAATGCCGATGTCGGTTATGATCAGATGCTGCGCGAGATGCTGGCCGCCGATGAACTCTATCCGAATGACCTGAACAAACTGCGCGCTTCCGGGTTCCTGGCACGCCAGTACTTCAAATTCAATCGCACCAGCTGGCTCGATGAAACCATCCAGCACACGTCCAAGGCCATGCTGGGGCTCACCTTCAACTGCAGCAAGTGCCACGACCACAAGTATGACCCCATCTCTCAACTGGAATACTACCAGCTCCGGGCTTTCTTTGAGCCGTATCAGGTCCGCACCGACGCTGTC
>JALQWE010000217.1 GCA_023258825.1 Planctomycetaceae bacterium
CACACGTCATACAATGCGGCGTACAAAGGGCAGCAAACCCGCGAGGGGGAGCTAATCTCAAAAAGCGTCGCTCAGTTCGGATTGCAGGCTGCAACTCGCCTGCATGAAGCTGGAATCGCTAGTAATCGCAGATCAGCTATGCTGCGGTGAATATGTTCCTGAGCCTTGTACACACCGCCCGTCAAGCCACGAAAGCGGGGGGTGCCTGAAGTCGCTGTGCTAACCGAAAGGAGGCAGGTGCCTAGGGCAAACTTCGTGATTGGGACTAAGTCGTAACAAGGTAGCCGTAGGGGAACCTGCGGCTGGATCACCTCCTTTCTAAGGATTTTCTTACCATCGACTAACGTCATGGTAACCATCACGATCTAGGTCAAAAACCGCTCACAACTCAATCTGTTTATATTAAAGAGGCGATCAGCTTGCTGGTCGCCTCTTTTTTTGCGCGCTCATTGCCGTTTGGCGCTGATATCAATCACAAACTTAGTCACGCCTCCCACTGCACTACAGCTGGTACGGACCGGGCCGATATACTCTCGAGTTTCCCCGCGAAACAGCGGAATTGGATGAGGCAGTTTGATTCGATCTGAAGTCTGTCTTCAATTGTGCGTTCACTGCGGATAGCCGTCGTTGGTATTGTCCCCGGTGGTGTCCTCCAGGCAGTCACTCAGCATTTTCTACTCCGCCACACTTTTCTGCTCGGAGCTGCCCATGTCCGTGCGTGCCGTGGTCGTTTTTCTGCTCTCATTTTTTCTGCTCGGTTTGAGTCTGTTCGGCTGCATCGTCACGATGTGGTTCAGTGGCGGATCTGCTTTTGCATTCGAAGGAAATGGACCAGAAGCCAGCATCGGCTGGGTCTTTGGCATGCTGTTTGGCTGTTTCGTGGGAAGCTGGGCTGCGGGGATGGTTGGCCGTTTGGTCGTCGGGCGGAACGGTTCGAATTCGCTCCGAGCGACGACAGCTGCGGTCGTGTTGTTTCTGATGTTCAATATGCTTGCACGAGGGATGCAGGGGCCCGTATCTTTGCCCGAGGGAAAAGGCGTGGCCGATCTGACGTTTTCGGAAGCTGGGGACTATGCCGTGACCCCACTTTGGTATTTTCCGTTGGCTTTTGCCGCGTGTGCCGGTGGGCTCAGACTGTCCAGTGTCTCGCGAGACCGCGCCATGAGGTAGCGGTGTTCGGGTCGCGGTTGGAATGAAGAAGCCGCGCTCACTGCGGGTCTTTGAATTTCTCGTTTTTGCGTCACCAGAGGCATTGTGTGATGCCGTGGCGTTGGGAAACGCCGATTTGTCCCGGGGCGGCGCCGCTATGGTGTTCGAAAGGTAGCCAATTCCGCGTCAGCTTTGAGGATCAGCGCCCTGGCAGAAGTACTATCCGGGGTGTTTCTCAGCTGTTCGACAAAATCGGGCTGATGCAGCAGGCGGCCAAGACGGGCCAGGATTTGAAGGTGTGTGCGCGAGTCACGGGCCAGAACGAGGAAGAACATGTCGGTCGTTGAGCGGCGTGGACCACCGAAATGGATCCCGGAAAGTGTTCGCCCGAAGGCGACGACGGATTGTCCAAGGGCTTCGGGAAGCGGATTTCTCGGATGTGGTATCGCGACTCCGGTTTCGAATGCGGTCGACATGATGTCTTCACGTTCCCGCGTGGCCCTGAGGATCGCGGTCGGGTCCCAGACTTGCCATGTTCTGCCGGCTACTTCGACCAATTCCTGAAGGACGGAGGGTTTGGTGCCGGCATCGAGGGGGACCTGGCAGGTTTCCGGGGGAAGAACCGCCTCGAGGCCGGCGTGTTTTTCCAGTTCTTCTGAATTCTGGGAGGACTCCAGCTGGGCGAGTTGCTGTTCATCCAGTTCTCGCAGGTCCTGTTCCAGCCAGTGCGTAAGTTCAGTTTCGTTGAATCTCCATTCTCCAGCGATGCGTCGGCCCGGGATAATTCCTCGCTGCACTTGTTTTTCGACAATGCGTCGGTCTCGACCGAGCCGCAGGACCAGTTCATCGAGGGTCAGGTATTCTCGTGACATGGAAGGGATTCCGTGAGCGTGTTGAGATCAGTTCGTCAGGCAGCAGTATTCAATACGGCCTGGAGGAAATGTCTGGAAGATTGTCTGCTGCGAGCGAAAACAGGGTGCAGGTTGATTTTTTTGCTCAGACCGTCCGTGATGTCGGGTTCCCGATTTGGGTTTCGGGTGTTCACGCGAGCGTTTTCCGGGGTCAGGGCAGTTCAGCGCGTCGGGAATTCCTTCGGGGATTCTTTGGCTTCGCCGGGAGAAGTCGGATTTTTTGATTGGCAGTTATTTGAGTTGAGTGTGACCTATCGGGGAAAGGCATACTGGTGCAGATTCTTTGTACCGTGGAAGGTGTCCGGGTAAGATCTATACGGTGGTGAAATTCCCGCACATGGGAGTCTGGTGTGGGGGCCTGCTTGCGGGGTAAGCCGGCGCGAGGGGCAGTTGGCAGTGAAACAGTGGGAGAGCTTCGATCTCGCCGGGGAGTTACGGAGCCATTGGCGTCAGTTCTTTTGGTTGAGGCGGAATCGCGAATGGCAGATTCGGAAGCAGACAGCGAGTTGCTGGCGGGGGTCGCGCGTGGAGACCAGCGGGCTTTGGCGGAGTTGTTTTCGCAGCACCGAGACCGGCTCTGGCGGATGGTGACATTCCGCATGGATCCTCGTCTGCATGGTCGTGTTGACGCGGATGATGTGTTGCAGGAAGCGTGGTTGGCGGCGGTTCAGCGGATTGACAGTTTTCTGGTGGACGCTTCGCGGTCAATTTTCGTGTGGTTCCGACTGATTACCTGCCAGACCCTGGTGGATATTCACAGGCGTCATATCGGGGCTCAGAAGAGAAGTGCTGGTCATGAGTTTTCAATCGATCAGGGTTGGTCGACATCCTCGACATCCTCGTCGCTCTCGTTTCATCTGCTTGACCAACTGACGACTCCCAGTGAAGCGGCATTTCGCCAGGAGTTGACTCAGAAACTGCATGAAGCTTTGCATGGGATGCGGGATCTGGACAGGGAGGTGCTGGCTTTGCGGCACTTTGAGCAACTGACCAATCGAGAGTCTGCGCAGGTTCTGGGGATTTCAGAGCAGGCTGCCAGCGATCGCTACGTGCGTGCTCTGACACGCTTGCGAACAGTGATGAAACCATCGCCAGAGAATTGAGAGCAGGTCACTGCAGTCGTGATGAGCGATATCCGGGGTGATTTGGATCGAACAGTTCCGGTAACCATCGTGCGCCAATTCCGTGTCGTGCGGGCAGCGGGAGGGTTCCGTTTGTCACTTCAATTTTCTGATCCACGAGCAGTGGATACAGAGTTGTGAGGTGGGCGCGGACGGTTTCCTGAAACGTCACGCCAGTGTTTGATGCCGTGACATGCATGCCGGCCAGCAGGGTGAACGGTCCGGTGCAATCGTGCATCAGCGTGGGGACATTATAAACCTGTGACAGCTCTGCGATGCGTCGGCTGGCTGAGATTCCGCCGACCCATGTGGGGTCAATCATGATGTAATCTGCGGCGTTTGCATCGAGGGCCTGTTTGTAGCTGTCGATGGTGACCAGCATTTCACTGACGGCGACAGGTACGGAGATCTGCGAGCGAAACGCGGCCATGGCGTGGATGGAGTCCGGGCGGAGAATATCCTCCAGCCAGAGTGGCTTGATTGCCGTCATGGCATTGGCAATTCTTCTGGCAGCCGCGAGTGAGAAGAAGCCGTGTCCGTCCAGCATCAGTTCGATGGAGTCACCAACGCGATTTCGAATTCGCTCGAAGGGCGCGAGTCCTTCGCGAAGATCAGCAGGCGACACAAACTGACCTCCGGACCTGCGGTAGACTGCATCAAAGGACCAGAGTTTCATGGCCTTGTAACCGAGGGAGATCAGTTCCTCGGCGAGTTCTTCCGGTTGATTCAGGCTGGCCCAATTGTCCTCAAGGGGACCGGGTTGTCCGGGGTCACCGTGACCAGGCCATCCGGATGCTGAGGGGGTGCGACGGTTTGAGCGACCGTAGAAGGGGCCACCGCTGCTGTTGTAAACAGGGATTGTATCTCGAACGGGACCACCGAGTAATTTCCAGACTGGCGCGTTCAGAAGTTGTCCGGAGATATCCCAGAGTGCCAGATCGACCGCTGAAAGTGCTCGTAATTCCGCACCAGTACCGCCAAATGCGGTCATGCGTTCGTAGAGGAACCGCCAGTGGCTTTCAATCGCCGTCGCGTCACTTCCAAGTAGTCGCGGGGCGAAGAAATCATGAATGACAGCGGCGGCTGCAGTGGGGATGTAATAGGTTTCACCGTGGCCGATCACCGGAACTCCGCCAACGGAGCCGGCATCGGTGTGGATGCGCAGTGCCAGCAGCCCTGGCATGACATCATGGGGAATCACGGTTTCCAGTTGAACGATGCGTGGTCCGCGCTGGTAAGCGTGTTCCTGTGTTGGTCCGGAAGCACGCTTCAACAACGAAGAGTCAACGTTTGTGGTCATAGGGAAGTACTTCTGGGGGGGTGTCCGGAACAGCTGAATCAGCAGCTGCTGATCGTGTCTTTCAGTGGTGAGTACAGGTCACCGAGGATTCATTTCGGGCTGGTTCGTTCGCGTACACTGAAGCCGTCACCGGGTCTTTCCGTGGACGCCACGAGCAGTTCTGCTAACAGTCCGAGTGAGAGGGCCTGACCACCGAGCAGGATGGCAGCGATGGAATAGGCCAGAAGCGGTCGATTGCCGATTGCCTCGAGGGGTACTGCGCCAACTCGCATGAGGATCCACAGGCTGCTGAGATAGCTGAGCCCGGCGAGCCCGAGGAGAAACAACGTCATCCCGATACCGCCGAGGGCGTGGAGTGGTCGACGACTGAAGCTGGTGAGGAACTTTACGGTGAACAGATCGAGCAGTCCTCGCAGGAATCGCCTCACTCCGTATTTGGAGTGTCCGTGCTGACGGGGGCGATGATGAACGGGGACTTCCGCCACGCGAAAACCCCGAGCATCGGCGAGTACCGGAATAAATCGGTGAAGCTCTCCGTAGATACGAATCTCGGCTGCGACGGAAGAGCGGAAGAGTTTCAGGCCACAGTTGTGATCATGCAGACGGACTCCGGTCATCGCTCCGACGAGCCAGTTGAAGACCTTGCTGGGGTACACCTTGTGCCACGGGTCCAGCCGACGTTGTTTCCAGCCGTTGACCACATCATAACCCTCATTCAGCTTGCCCAGCATGGTCTGGAATTCCGCGGGATCATCCTGCAGATCCGCATCCAGCATCAGAATGAGTTCTCCCCTGGCCTCCAGTATCCCTGCGGTCAGAGCGGCGGCTTTGCCGAAGTTCCGCCGCAGTCGAATACCGGCGACGCTGGAAAATGTTTCGGAAAGGCGGAGGATCACATTCCAGGAGTTGTCCGTGGATCCGTCATCGATCATCAGGATCTGCAGGGGGCCAGCGACTGTGCCGACTCCGGCCATGAGTTCATCCACGAGTTGTGGCAGGCTGGCCTGTTCGTTGAAGACCGGGACGATGACGGAAACGGACGGGCCCTGTGGCGACTGCGTGGTGTGATTTGGTGGATTGGTCATAGTCCGGTCACCGTCTTTCGTTCCCGGGTCTCTGGTGATTCAGGACCGCCACTGGTTGGGACGATGATCGCTCGGTCACGGAGTGCTTCGGCCGAGATAAGATTGACCAGTTCCTGGCCAAGTCGGTCCATTTCCATAACGATTGAATCGACGCGCCCGGCAAGATACAGCCATGCGGTCATGGCGGGAATTGCGATCAGCAGGCCGACGGCTGTGGTCAGCAGTGCCAGTGCAATCCCGTTGGCAAGTGTTTCCGTCTGCCCCATGGCACCCGCCGTCGCGATGTCATTGAACGAACGAATCATGCCGACCACGGTTCCCAGCAATCCAATCAGCGGGCTCAGTGTGGACACGCCGTTCAGAACTCGGAGTCCCTTGCGCAGTTGACTGACCTGCCGCTCACCACCATCCAGGACAGCCTGTTCCACTTCCACACTGGGACGTCCCCATTTGCGAATGCCGTGCATGAAGACATCCGCCATGGGACTGTCATTCTGCTGACAGATGGAGATGGCTTCGGTCTTGTCCATTCGTCCAGCGCGCAGATGCATCAGGAACCGATCAACAAATGCGCGGGGGATGACGCGTCGTCGACGGAGCATGACCAGTCGTTCGATAACGGACCAGACTCCGATGATGGAAGCAAAGGCAAAGGCCACAGTGAAAGGACGCCCCATCGCATCGGCGATTCCAAGAGGATCGGTTGGAATCCCCCCCGGACTTCTTTGAGCCCGCTCGGGCGCTGCTTGTGCCGTCGGTGAATCGGGGGCGGTGGATGTTGTGGGCTGATCCTGAGCGAGGGTTTGGCAGGTGAGGAGAATGGCCACAGCGAGAACGGCAGTCAGAGTCGCGCGCAGACGAGTTGTCCGAAACTCGCGATTCTGCATGAAGTGGCTGCGTGGCATCGGAGCTGTTCC
>JALQWE010000218.1 GCA_023258825.1 Planctomycetaceae bacterium
GACATGCCCGAGGCGAGCGCCGCGATGCCGAGATCGACCGTGACGTCGGCGAAGCGGATCTTTGCCACGTTCGCGAGCTGGCTGGTGCCGCCGCTGCCGGCGTGGTCCTCGGTGTCCCCACCAAATCCGGCGAAGATGATCAGGTTTATGTTTACCCATTCACCGGAACCTTCGGGACCGGCGAAGTCACCCTCAGCTTCGTCTCAGCCGGCTTCTCTGATTCCGCTGGCAACACCAGCGAAGCAGCCACCGTCAGCTTCACTGTCCGTGGCGCCACCGCTGCTCTCCGAACACCCTCCGTTGACGTTGCTCAGCTGAATCGGCAAAAGTATATCGATATTCAGTTCCAACCCACCAGCGGTGCAACCCTGACAGACTCCTCCATCAGCGACGCTGCGGCTGAGTTCGCACTCAGCGGGACCGCTGCTGCCGGCGTCACTCTGGCCACCGTTCCCACCAGCCAGGGCGGCGGCGTGTGGCGATACGGCTTTACAGGTGCCTTTGTGCCCGGCAGCGTCACACTGACATTCGCGGCTGACAGCTTCACAGACTCGCTGAATAATTCCAGCCTGCCGCAGTCCACAACCCTCACCGTCGTCGGATCCACCGCAACTGCGAAAACGCCGGCCGTCGGCAGCATTGCCTCACTGCAGACCCTCAACACCCGGCAGTGGTTTGACATTCGCTACACCGGAGCGGACGGCAGCAGCATCGACCCGGCTTCCGTTTCCGACACAGACCCGGAATTCACCATCTCAGGCGCCGGAGCAGGCTCAGTCACAATCACAACCGTCGAAAAAATTGACGCCAGTACCTGGCGATACCACTTTACCGGTACGTTCTCTGCAGGCGTTGTCAACCTGCTGTTCACAGACGGTGCCGTGAAGGACATGAATAACGTCCCCAGCGTTGCCTCCACACAGTCGTGGACCAACACAGATTCAGTCCCGCAACTGGGGATCAGCAGTCGCGTCGATGTCGCATCAATAAATGCCACCGATGCCAGCAAAAAACTGGTGGTCACTTTCCCCACCACCTTCGGCAAGGACATCGATCCCACAACCATCACCGATACCGCCGCAGAATTCACCCTGAAGACTCGCGATGCCCACGGCAATCTGCAGGATATTCCAAACCTCGTTCTCAACGGCGCCGGGGTTGCCCGGGCAGGAACAGCCAACACCTGGGAGTACAGCTTTACCGGGAATCTGCCGGATGCCAGTGTGATCGTGGTCACCTGGCAGGCGGGATCATGGGCCGATGTTGACGGCAATGCCGGTGGCACAGGCACCGCGGAATTCCGCACCTTCAGCACCAGTACCGGGATGAAAATCAGCATCTCCGGATCCCTCGAATTCCGACTGCCCTTCATGGTCAACGGTGTCCAAAGCATTTTCACCGTCAATGGAAGTGCCGTATTCAAAAGCGAAACCAATGCCGGTGTATCACGCGTATCGCTGGACTTCAGTGGTGATGCCTCGCTGATCTACCTTGGCACCATCGCTGCCACGACCGGCCGGTTCATCATGAACACCTCAGACACCGGCATGGAGTTCTGGGGCGTCGCCCGCCTGGACTTCAACTTCGACAAACTGCAGCCGCTCGGAGTCGACGCTGACCTGTACTCAATCCTCGTCATCAATTCCACATCCAGTGTAAAAACCGAGACGATCACGCTGAAAGGACAGGCAAAGGATGGCTCAGACCAGACGCAAACGTGGACACTGGCCCCGCAGCTGCTGGGGATCGAAGCCGCCGGCACCCTGTCCCTGCACGTAGGCAACGGTCAGACCGGCAAGCCGACGGGAACCGAACTGGCGCAATTCGATGGCGCCCTCAGCATCGAAGTCTCCGCCACCGGGATCACCGCCTTCCTGTTCGGACAAATGAAACTTGGTCCCGCAGATGCCCGCCTGCTGACCCTGCAAACCGTCGGCGTCTTCAGTGCCAGCGATGACGGACTGGCGCTGGACATCAAAGTCAGTTCTGCCGTTGGAGTCACAGGGCCTCTGGCCGGTGTCTTCAGTCTGACCGTCAACGGCCGACTTGTGCTCAACACCACCTCCAAAGATGTGGATGTTGACCTTTCCGATAACCTGCTGTCATGGCTGCCGGAAGATTACAAGAGCACATTGCCGGCGAAATCTGCCAGCGACAGTCGAAAAGTCGCCAGAATCCCGGCCGGTCCGCCGCGCAGGAATAACACGACCGGACCGGCCGGAGCGTATCTGGTGGCTGCACTTGACGGACAGCTCGTCATCGGTGGCACTCACTCCATTCAGGGCAGCACACGCTTCGAACTCACCTCCACCAGCATCTCCGTCGACATTAGCGGGACCCTCAGCATGGCCCCCCTTGCCGGCGTCGCCGTCGATGGAACGCTGCAGATTCACAGGAACGGGTTACTGGACACCGGAGTCGTAGGTGCCCTGCAACTCGCTGCAGGACTCAGTTTCGGACCTGTTCAGCTGACCGCATTCGCACAGTTCGAAATCAATACCACGCAGTCAAACGCTGTCATCGACCGACATACCTTCAACTACGCAACCAACACACGCTCAGACGAAACTGTAACAGCCACGCTGCCAGCCGGCACGCGGAGACTGTACATCGATGGAAATGCGACCATCGAGGACGTGGTGCGGTTCTCAGGCTCCTTTGAAACCACGTCGCAGCTCACCGCGGACGGCATCAAAACGGTTGCCTGGGCAAATGGCTCCGTCAAACTGGGGCCCACTGGACAGGATGTCCTGTCACTCGGCATCACCGGGCTGTTCTACTGGCATAACACGGACTTTGCCTTCCGCATCAATGGCAACTCCGGCATCAATCTGCCGGGCCTGCAAATCGCAGCCACACTGGATGTGTCCATGAACACCTCCAGCAAGGACATTACCTACACAGTACCTGAACCGACGAAAACGCTGGCCGGCATTTCCACCTTTACCATCACTGCCGGACCGCCGCTGCTGGGTGGCGGCAGCGGTGCTGCTGCCACGTACGTTGTTGCCATGGGCACGGGCAAAATGACTTTGGTCGATCTGGTGGACCTGAATGGCGAATTCCGCTTTGAAATCTCGACGACGAAGGTTGATGTGTTTGTTGGAGCCACGGTTGTTCTGGGACCGTTCGGATCCGCTGGCGTCTCCGGTAACTTCCAGGTTGGCACGAGCGGTGCTGCGGGTTCGCTGAGCGTCGCCATCAACGGGGGAATTTCGGCTGTCGGCGTGGAATTCTCGGGCGTATTCGCGCTTGACTTCAACACCACCAGTGCGCCAGCCATCGTCCGCACGATCAACGTGAACCCGGAGACCGGCACAGTTTCCGGATTCAAAAACGAAACTCTGCCTGCCCTCTCAGCGCGAGTCCTGATCGGTGGCCACCTGATGATCGCCGATACCTTCGGCATTCAGGGGCGTTTCGAAATGGGATGGTTAACCGGGGGCTTTGACCTCGCCTTCAACGGTAACATGGACCTCGGCGGCTTTGATGCCATCGCCGTCAGTGGCGGTGCCAGTATTCGCAGTGATTACTTCGCCGCGTACACCGCGATCGGAGCCAACTCGATTGGAATTCCGGGTGTCGACATTGAGGGCAACTTCGAGCTGGAGGTAAACACGAGCAGCAATCCCGTCACGGTCAATGACCGTCAGATTGCCGGCAGCACCTGCCAGATCCTGATTGGTGCGACTGTTAATGTCCTCGGCTTCAAAATGAATGGTGATCTGATCCTTGGCATGAGCAACGGCATCCTGGGAATTGAAATCAAGGATCTGTCGCTCAACTTCTTCAATGTCGCCGACATCACGGTCAATGGATATGTCCGTTCAAACGGCGAATTCCTGTTTGACGGGGAGATGAAATTCGATCTGGGCCTGGGACCGTTTACCCTGGAGGGCGGTATCGGAGTTCATCTGACAAACAACTCCTTCGGCGGCTGGATTTACGGATCCGTCAATTTTAGCATGGATTTCGGACTGTTTTCGATCGATTTCGATCTGGCCGGCCTGCGAGCCGACTTTGAAATCGGTACGTACAGCGCCTCAGCGTCCCTGGAAGTCACTGTCGCCGGGATGACCGTCGGCGGCAGTATCGGCTGGAGCTGGAAGCCCAAACCGTCCATCGCCTACATGAGCGGCTCCACACTGAAACTGAATATCGGCCCAGACGGATACCGCCGCGGCAGTGACTTCAGCAATGTCATCAATGAATCCTACACGATCATGAAGGGTACAAATGAAGGTGACTACACCGTTTACTCACTCGGCGTCGAAGAGAAATTCACTGGAGTCACAAAGATCGATGTGCCGGACGCAGGCGACGGCAAAGACTTCATCTACATTTCGCCGACCACCAATGTTCCTGTCGAGGTTCACGGCGGGCCTGGCAATGACAAGCTCTACCTGCTTGGTAAGTCCGCTTCCAAAGGCTACGGAGACGACGGTAACGACATCATCTACGGCGGAACTGCCGCGGACGAACTCTACGGTGGTGCGGGGATAGATAAGCTCTACGGCGGTGCAGGTGATGATACAATTCACGGTGGTGATGGTGATGACTACATCGAGGGTGACGGAACCAAAAAGGAAAAAGACGCATCCGGGAATCAAGTCACCACTCATGTCAGTGGCAAGGACATCATCTACGGCGACGCCGGGGCTGATGTAATTCTGGCGGGTGACGGTGATGACACTATTTACGTCTCTGGAGACGATCAGATCCATGGTGGAGCCGGAGCTGACAGCATCAGCGTCGGCCTGACAAATGAACCGCAAAATCCGCAGATTTTTGGGGATGCAGATACCGATACAGTCACCGTGACTTTGGCCTCAGGGGGCAATGCAATACTGCTGGGCAACCACATTTTCAGCAACAACGGCTCGTCGGTAACCTTCGATAACACGACCGACACCATTCTGCTGGCAGATTCGGCAACAACCACCCGACTCACAACCACCTCCGCAAGTTCCATGAACTTCGGCAGCGTGGACTTCAAAGTCAGCGGTACCGCCATCGATGTTTCCGCCGCCACACTGCGTGCCCCGACGGGTGCCGTACGCCTCGCAGGACAGTCCCTGACCGGCACCATTAACTCCGAACTTGGCCGACTGTCCGTCTCCACAACCTCAGGCAGTTCCGCCGGAAATCTTGTGGTTCGTGAACTGAATGACCTGGAACTGATCGATCAGGGCCTGAAGACGAACACCGGACTTGTCGATGTCCGCCTTGCGGACGCGCAGAGCACCCTGACGCTGGCAGAGGGGGAAATCCGCGCGGGTGGCGCTGGAAAATCCATCTCAATCATCGCTGACGATATCGACTTCAAGGCCGGTGAAAAGACAGTCGCCGGGACCGGCACACTCACAATCGCTTCACTCACAACGACCAGAAACTACTACGTCGGATCTGCCGGCGAAAGCGCTGGCGGCGGGGACCTCTCAACAGGTACAGACAACGGTGCGATGAATCTGTCCATGGTGGACCTTGCTGCACTCGGAGACGTATTCACCATCGTCACCATCGGCCACCGAAATGCCGGCAACGTCATGCTGCTCGGTGACGCTCAGGATCAGACCACCGTCAAATACACCACTGCGGCCAGGGCAGTGAATGCAGCGCTGCGCAATCCCACAACATTCTTCGCTGATCGAATTAACGTGGCCGGAGCTTTGGAATCACCGGCAGACACCCTGACACTGCAGAGCCGACTGCTGGATATCAATTCGCGAAACCTGCATGTTCCCATGGGTGATCCCGACTCCGGATTGTCTGCCTCCCGCATCATCATCACCGTTGACGAGCAGGCGCAGATCGGTGGCTGGATCAGGTGCAGCAGCCTGGTTCAGATCAGCGTCACCGGTTCCACGGGCGTCAACTCCATCGCCACGTTCAGTGACGGACTCAACAGCGTCAATGTTGACACGCTCGGCGTCATTCAGGCGCTGGCAGCTTCCAGTCGCATCGAGATTGTCACCAATGGATCAGTGCGCAATGCCGGTCTCATTGAAGCCCAGGGTGTCAATTCGGTCCTCAGCATTAGCGGCGGAACGTCACTCAGAGTCCTCGAAGGCGGCACACTCAGTACTCCCGGCAGCCACAGTGCCGTGGTGCTGACCGGCACCGGTTCGCTCTGGTCTTACAGTGGCAGCGCCATCATGGCCGGTGTCAAATTCAATACCGTCAACGGCGCTCCGACGCCCGAGGTCATCGGCACCGCCGCGTACATCAGCATGAATTTCCCAGGCGAAATGCTGCTGTCCGGCAGCGTCACATCCGCCGCGGGCATGGCAATCAGCGGCGGGCCTCGCGGAGTCGACTATGCCAATTACTTCGATACGCTCCCTGGCACCATTCTGGCTGAAACCAGCCCACTCACCACGTACACCAGCGAACTGCAGGCCGGTCGATTTCCCGAATCTCTGCGTGCCGTACTGACCACCGCCAAACT
>JALQWE010000219.1 GCA_023258825.1 Planctomycetaceae bacterium
GATCCCCTGCGCCGCAAGCTGCTCCATCAGCTGGTACAACTCCGCTTTTGCCCCCACGTCCACGCCACGCGTTGGATCGTCCAGCAACAGCACTCGCGGATTCGTCAGCAGGCACCGCGCGACCACGCACTTCTGCTGATTCCCGCCACTCAGCGTCAGAATGCCAGCGTCCATCCCCGCCGTCTTCACCGACAGCACCTTCAACTCACGCGCCACCCGTTCACGTTCCAGCGATGAACGCACCACCCCGGCCATCGCCAGGTCGCTCAACGCACTCACCGTGATGTTCTCCCGAACACTCAATTGCTGAAACAGCCCCAATCGCTTCCGGTCTTCAGTCACCAGCGCCATCCCGGCCCGCATGGCCTGAGCCGGATTCCGGAAGTCCCGGGGTGTCCCGTCCAGCAGAATCTCTCCCTGCGGCCGCTGCGGGCTGGCCCCAAACAGACATTCCAGGAGCTCCGTCCGGCCCGCGCCCATCAACCCCGCAATCCCCAGAATTTCACCACGGTGCAGCTGAAAACTAATGTCCCGCAAGCGAAATCGACCCGGCTGTCGCTTCCACGGCAACGACAACCCACGCACGTCCAGCACGACGTCCCCCGACCGACCACCACCCACCGACGCACGCGACCGCCCTTCCCGACTCGCCAGCTCCCGACCAACCATCAGGTGCGCGGTCTCCTGAGCATTCGTTTCTGCTTTCAACAGCGTCCGAACAAATCGGCCATCCCGCAGAATCGTGATCCGATCCGCCAGATGAAACACTTCACTCATCTTGTGCGAGATATACAGAATGGTCACACCCCGAGACCGCAGGCGAGCCAGCACCCGGTACAGTCGCTCCACTTCCGATTCCGTCAACGCACTGGTGGGCTCATCCATGATCAGAATCTCAGACCGCAGCGACAACGCGCGCGCAATCTCCACCAGCTGCTGATCACCGATCCGCAATGTGCCCACGATGGTCTGAGCACCAATGGTGCATTCCAGCTCGCCCAGAATCTCTTCCGCTCGACGATCCATCTCACGCTGATTCAGAATTCCCGCCATCCACGTGGGTTCTCGCCCCAGAAAAATGTTGGCCGAAACCGACAGCTGCTCCACCAGATTCAACTCCTGATGGATAATGCTGATCCCCGCAGCCTCCGCGTCCCGTGTCCCCGTAAAACGGACAGCACGCCCCTTGACGCAAAGCTCCCCGTCAAACTCGGGAATCACGCCGGCCAGAATCTTCATCAACGTGCTCTTGCCAGCTCCGTTCTCTCCCATAATCGCATGACATTCCCCCGGCAGAATGTCAAAACTGACATCCTTCAGCGCTTCCACAGCGCCAAATCGACGCCCTATCCTCCGCAGGGAAATCACGGGATCCATCAGTCCGACACCTTCCGCAGAATTTCTGCCTCAACCCGACAGGTCCACACCCCACAGGGACTCAGCCACAGGGACTCAGCATTCAGGAGCTGACCAGCACAGCACCGGCTTGCGTGCGGCATTCACTTCGTCCGGTCGACAAACCGCGGTCGTATGAGGTGCTCCGCGAACCAGATCCGCTGGCTCACTGCAGATCGCTCGCAACGCCGCCGCAAATGCATTCAGAGTCTGCAGAGATTCCGTTTCCGTCGGCTCCATCATCAACGCCTCTTCCACCACCAGCGGGAAGTACACCGTGGGCGCATGAAATCCGTAATCCAGCAGACGCTTGGCAATGTCCATCGTTGTCACACCCGTTTGCTCCTTCTGACGCCGCGCACTGGCCACAAACTCATGCATGCAGCGATCACCATGCGGCACATCCAGGAAGTCCTTCACCTGACTCAACAGATAGTTGGCGTTCAGCACCGCGTTCTCAGAGGCCTCACGCAACCCCCGCCCGCCCAGCGTCCGGATATAAAAGTATCCCCGCAGCAGAATTCCCACGTTGCCGAAAAACGTACGCACTTTGCCAATGGATTTCTCCGGTACGGACAGCGAGTACCAGTTGCGAGCCGCATCCCACGTGACCACCGGTGCTGGCAGGTAAGGCGCCAGAAAATCCCGCACCGCAATCGGTCCTGCACCCGGCCCCCCGGCTCCATGCGGACCCGTAAACGTCTTGTGCACGTTGTAATGCATCATGTCGCCGCCAAAATCCCCGGGCCGCGTTCGCCCCAGAATCGCATTCATGTTGGCGCCGTCGATGTACACCAATCCCCCAACACTGTGCAGCAACTCCGAAACCTGACGAATGTCTCGTTCAAACAACCCCAGTGTGTTGGGATTCGTCACCATGAACACCGCCGTCCGCTCATCCAGCTGCGCACGAAGCTCGTCCAGATCCACAAACCCATCCCGGCCACCCGCCAACTGCACACATTCAAAGCCCGCTAACGCGGCACTGGCCGGGTTGGTCCCGTGCGCACTGGCCGGAAACAGCACCCGTGTCCGCTGTTCACCCCGATCCCGAAAGTAAGCCGCCGCCGTTAATAAGGCGGTGAACTCCCCCTGCGCTCCCGCCGCCGGATGCAGCGACACCCCAGGCAATCCCGCAATCTCCGCCAGCATCCCCTGCAGCTCATACAACACACTCAGCAAGCCCTGAATCTGAGCCTCCGATTGATACGGATGACTGCCAGCCGCCTGCGGCAGTCGCGCCCAGCGCTCATGACGCTTGGGGTTGTATTTCATCGTACAACTGCCCAGCGGATAAAAGTGCGAATCGACACTCATGTTCAGCGTCGACAGATTCACAAAATGACGCACCACATCGGGCTCGGCAATCTCCGGAAGCGGCAACGGTTCCGTCGCCAGAAACTCGGCACCAATCGCCGCAAGCCCCGAAACCTCCGGTACGTCCGATTCCGGAAAGACCTGCGTGCCACGCCCCGCACAGGACATCTCAAACAACAGTTTTGTGGCCGTCGGATTTCGCATGACTCTGCCCACCTTCAAAAGTACACACTCACCAATCTGGCTTCCGATTGTCCCCGATTCCCGCCTGATCGTCCCCGACAGGAATGACTCACACACCTCAACCCCGCTGCAATACCCGCGTCATCGCCGCCGCCAGTCCCTCAATCTCCTGACGCGTCCGTTTCTCCGTCAACGCCACCAGCACACAGCGCTCCAGCCCCGCCAGTCCCGCAGTCGCAAATCGCCCGGGCGCCGGACCCACGTCATAACCCTCGGCCGATAACGCCGGTAACAAGTCCTCAGCACGCATCGAAGTCTCCAGCAGAAACTCACGAAAAAACGGGCCGGGAAACTTCAGCGAAACACCGGGGATCTGAGTCAACAGACTGGCCGCATAACGCGCCTTCTGATGGCTCAATGTCGCCATCTGACGCAAACCACGAGGCCCCACCGTTGCCAGAAACACCGTCGCTCGCAACGCCAGTAATCCCTGATTCGTACAAATGTTGCTGGTCGCCTTGTCCCGACGAATGTGCTGCTCCCGCGCCTGCAGATTCAACACAAAACAGTCCCGCCCCCGACGATCCGTCGTCTTGCCGATCAATCGCCCCGGCATCTTTCTGACGTACTCACTCCGACACGTAAAAATGCCCAGCAACGGACCACCATACTGCAGCGGTGTCCCCAGTGGCTGGCCTTCCGCGACCGCAATGTCCACTCCATAATCCCCGGGTCGCTTCAACATCCCGGGACTGATCGGGTCAAACGCCAGAATCGATAAGGCCCCGGCCGCATGAGCACTCTCGGTTAATCCACGAATGTCCTCCAGACAGCCCAGGAAATTCGGCTGCTGCACCACCAGCGCACACGTGTTCGTGTCCAGCGCCCGACGACAGGCCTCCAGACTCGTCACGCCACCCTCCGGCGGGATCACCACAATCTCCGTCCCCAACCGCGAAAAATAGGTCTCCAGAACCTGCCGATATTCCGGATGCACCGTCCCCGCCACGACCACCCGACCATGCCGACCATTGACCCGCATCGCCATGAACACCGCTTCACTGACCGCCGTCCCGCCCTCGTACAAACTGGCGTTCGAAACCCCCATCCCCGCCAGCTGACTGATCAGAGTCTGATATTCGTAGAACGCCTGCAGCGTCCCCTGACTGGCTTCTGCCTGGTACGGTGTGTACGCCGTGTAAAATTCACCCCGCGACGTGATCTCATCCACAACCGCCGGTATGAAATGGTCGTACACGCCACCTCCCAGGAAGCAGACGCCACGCGCACTCACAGCCCCCAGCCGCTGCTGCATCTCCTGCTCCAGCGCCAGCTCCGACATCGGCTCCGGCAACCGCAACTCTCGCCCCAGCTGCAGGTCCTGCGGAATCTGACGAAATAACTCGTCAACCGATTCCACCCCAATCGCGTCCAGCATCACCCGACGCTGCTCCGGTGTGTCAAACAGGTATGCCACAAGCTGTCCTCACAGAAAAAATCTCCGCTGGCCTCTCGCTATCCCACACACGCCAGTTCCACGGCCCACTCGTTTCAAGGCCTGCCAGTTCCAGACACAAACGCCAGCCACACCAGCAGCCTTGCACAGCCACGATTACGACGAAGGGCCCGACTTCCGGATGAAGTCGAGCCCCCGCTGGTGGACTTGTCTCGCTTAATGTCCGTCCTTGTCGCAGTGCTTCACATACTCCGCGTAACTTAATAACCCCTGCAGCTCAGCAGGATCCCGCATCTTCAATCGCACGATCCAGGCCTTGTCCAGTGGACTCTCGGTGAGCAGCGACAGATTCTCCGGCAGGGAACTGTTCACTTCCACCACGCTCCCCGAAACCGGTGCGTAAATGTCACTCACCGCTTTCACACTCTCCACTTCTCCCATCGCCTGACCCGGGTTGAAGGATTTGCCCACCGTCGGCAGAGACAGGTACACAATGTCGGTCAGCAACTGCACCGCAAAGGCCGTGATCCCCACCGTGGCAATGTCGCCTTCGACAGAGACCCATTCATGAGTCTTCGCGTAACGTAATTCCGCTGCGTCCATCTCGCTCGCCCCCCAACCTTTTTCAGTCCGCGAATCTTAATCGGCCGGAAATCCCCATCCGCCGCCAACTCACGACACGTCCCAGGCAAAACGCCAGCCCGATGCCGATCTTCATCCCTTCAGGAATGTTCACCCCGAGACAATAACTGCACGGCCACTTCGTGCTCGAGTTCGGAAATCTTCTGCAGCCGCCGCGCGTGCCGACCCTCTTCAAAAGGAGTCTTCAGCCAGATACGTATCACCTGGTCCGCCAACTGATCACTCAACTGGTCCGCAGAAAGACAAATCACATTCGCATCGTTGTGCAGCCGACTGTATTCAGCCGTCACACTGTCATGACACGGAGCTGCCCGGACGCCGGCAAACTTGTTGGCCGTGATACACATCCCAATCCCGGTGCCGCAAATCAGAATCCCACGATCCAGCGCACCATTAGAGACTTCACGAGCCACCTGGGCAGCATAGTCCGGATAGTCCACACTCTGCGATTCAAAGGGACCAAAATCACGCACCTCGTTGTTCAGGCTCTGCAACAACTGCCCCAGCCTGGACTTCAACGCTACACCCCTGTGATCGCTGGCTATGCCAATCTTCATGGAAATCACACGTCTTTCTTCAACAGTTCTTCGACCCAAAGCCGCAGATTGTGTCCGATCTGCAGAGCACACTCACGGTACTCGTCCAGACTGCCCCCAATCGGATCCTGTATATCAAAACCATCCCGACCCAGCAGCATAATCGATGACGACTGCTCAGGACAAAAGTCCACCAGGGCCCGACGATGACGCTCGGTCAACGCCAGCACCAGAGTCGACTTGCGAATCATCTCCCGCGTCACCCGCTGACTCAAATGCTGACTCAAATCCAGCCCATGCTCACGCATGACCTGAACCGCTTCCGCAGACGCCGGACTGTTTTCTCCAGCCGCCACGCCCGCCGAAAACACATCAATCCCACGCTCCCGCAACTCCCAGTCCCGACACGCCAGACGCTGAGCCGCCAGTTTGCGAAACAACATCTCCGCCATCGGACTGCGACACGTGTTTCCCGTGCACACAAACAAAACCCGGGTCACAGAGGAATCAGGCAGGTCCACACCACTCACTGAATCTTCCCCTGTCCATGCACTCGCTGCCAGAACACCCCCGGTACAGCCCGAAGATGACATTTCTCACAGCACACATCCACCCCCGCCTTCAGGCCGTCGCACCACGTGCTGCAACACGCCCGAAAACGTCCCAACACTCACACACCCCGGAACCCATCACCGAACCAACCAAAGCCCAGCCATTTCGTGGCAGCGGCCCCGGCGCAGTCCGGCAGACCGGATCGAAGCCATGATAGTACGCCTGGGACGGGGGTTTCTCAAGTTTTCGTGGCGTTTCCTTGAGAACTCAAGCCGGATTCCAATTCTCAAGCCGGAATAAATGGACAATCTTGTCTTTTTACCCAACCACACCCCACCCCACGTTCCCGCCCCC
>JALQWE010000220.1 GCA_023258825.1 Planctomycetaceae bacterium
ACCAGTGCGATACGGGTGGGACACAACAGGACTCGCTGGATTAGTGCATTTGAATTTTCACCGAATCTATGACGCGAATCGCCCCGAACGTGCCCGACCATTGTTTCCGCCCTACGCAATCCCTGAAGTGCTCGCGGCGGACTGGGGTGACTGGGTGCAGACCTTCGCGATCGCCGGAACCGATGTTCCCTCTCTCCCGGAAGCCTCCACAATCCAATCTCTGGGTGCTCTGCTCGAATCCGGACTGGCGGCACCAGTCCACGACTGGGACACTCGACTGATCGCTTCGACACGCGTTCGAGATGCCTGTGCACGCTGGAAGCACGGTACTCGCTGCCATGCCGATGGCGTGAATCTGCTGGTCGACTATGTTGAGTCCGGTGTGCGAACCTTTCCCGGGATTCCAATTGAACTGGCTGCCATGGGGCACGGGGTCGCCACGTCCGTCCACTGGTTGCCAGCACACCTGCAGGCCATCCTTCAGGCATTTCTGAACAACTGACAACCTGCGGGTGCCCCGGGACGTTCCAAATTCCAGTAACGACTCCGCCGGGGGTGATCACGTCTTCGCTGCTGGACGTTCCCGGTGCCAGGGAAACACGCTCTAACGACTGGTCAACGCCGCAGGCCCCGTCACCGGGACCGTGGATGCCGGCGCGGTTTCCGGTTCAAATGACAGCAGACGCCGTGATTCCTTCAACAGAAATTCCGTATTCATGAAGGGCTCGTAACTGATGTCCTGCCAGCGAACACGCCCCTTCTGATCGATCAGAAATGTTCCATGCAAGGCGGCCTTCTCAAAGTCATCGTAGCAGCGATACTGGCGAAAAATCGCCATCTCGGGATCAGCCACAAGGGGAAACGGAAAGCCCCCTTCAAGGTTTTCGTAGGCTCGTCGCAGGTTGATCTGTTTGTCCGTACTGACTGCAACAACTTCTATCCCGGCATCGCGAAATCCCTGGTAGTCTTTGGCAATCGCTTTCAACTGCTCAGCACAGTGCAGACAGCCATATCCCAGATAAAACACCACAATCACCGGACGACCAGCGTAATCCGCCAGGGACCGCGGTTTTTCCTCAACGTCGGGCAGTGTCCATGAAGTCGCCATGGTTGGCGCCCACCGAAATGGCCCAAGTGCATCCAGCTCAGGTCGAATACCGATGTCAGCAGCCGTCGTCTCAGCCAGCCGCCAGTCACCCGGATAACCGAATTCTGCCGCGATGGGTGCAAGACGAGTCATCGGGGCGGGACCGAGGTCAATTGTTGAAGAGAGTTTCCGCAGCCGCTCAAAACTGGCACGAGCCTCGTCTTTTTTTCCCGCGGCAAACAGAATTTCCGTCTGCACGGCAAGAGGCAGAACTTCGCCATTTTTTGAATTGACCCGGTCTGCAATCTTCTTCACCGCATCGTCGACCTTTCCGGCCTTCAACAGGACAAGCGCCAGTTGCTCAACAGCGATCTCCGCTTTCGTGAGCAAGTCAACGGCTTTCTCCATATCCCCCGCTGCCAGCGCCGTTCGGCCATCAATATCCTGCAACGCTTTTTCCAGACGGCGCAGCGGCTGATTGAACTTCTGCTCGGCGTCTTTCCGGGCCTTCTCTATCGCCTTGTCATCCGCTTTTGCCTCTCGCGCCTTCGTCTCTGCTTCGGCTACCGCCGCTTTCTGCTTATCCAGTTCAGCATCTCTTGCCTTCTGCAACTGCTCCCGCACCGCAGCCGCTTCGCCAGTGTGTCCAAGGGCCGCGTGGGCGGAACCAATCGCACGCAGGATCTTCTGATCCTCCTCCAGATTTCCGCTATCCAGCATGGAGGGATCGCGTTGCAGCGCCGCCATTCGATCCCACTGCTCAAAGGCTTCCAGCACATCGATCAAGCGATCACGCCCATAACGAAAACTACCAATGCGATTGATGTCGTTGAACTTCGGGTGACGTGGCAGACTCAGCATGTTGCGGGCCAGTGCTTCTGCATCCTCAGCACGACCAATTCCAATCATGTTACGAATGCACCACTCGTTGTTGTGCGCGAAATTATGAATCTGATCCGGCATCACGTGGTCCCGCATCATGTGCGCATGGTCCACGCGAGCGGATGCTTCCTGCTGCCAGACGGCATCATGGTATCGGTGCAGTCGCGAATAAATATGCCCCGGCATGTGCCACATGTGTGCAATGCCGGGCGCACCAAGGCCACAGCGCGCTGCCGACTCAAGGGCCTTCTCCGGCTTTTTGCCATCCCAGAGATGAATGCGATAGTGATGCGCAGGATGCAACGGCTCGACATGCAACACTTCTTCAATCAACGCATCCACCGCCAGATTTGAAGACATCTCCAGGCCATCACGTTTGCCCGACCAGAAAAACTCACAAAGAAACGCCTTGGTTTCAATGTCATCCGGAAACTCCAGCAGGATATCTTCCAGATCAGCCACATAACGGTCACACCGTGACTTGCGGTCTGTGTCCTTCTCCGTCTTCGCGTTGAGAAATCGCTCCATCGCTTCAATCAACAACTTCTCCCGCCGACTGGCCTTCTCACGGCGCTTCATCGCCTCAGCAATAAAGCCTTTTGCCCGATTTGCATTCCCGCGATTGGACATCGCCATGCCCCAGTAAGCAATCGCACATTCCGGGTCCAGCATGGCAGCCTGGCGAAATGACCGCTCCGATTCGAAGTACCAGAAACCGTGAAGCTGAGCCACGCCCTGAGCACAGAATCGCCCCGCCTCTTCACTGGTGGATGTCACCGGAAAACGAACAGTGCCGACTCCCTCCATCAGGTAGGCCGACTGACGCGGACCTTCGTTGAAAATCTCCCCATGCACCGAGTGCCCTTCTTTCAAAGGTGCCGCGGTCGCCTCCGGCTTGGCTTCACCCGCTGCTGGTGCAGGTGTAACTGCAGGCGCAGGTGCTGCTGCTGGCTCCTGCCCCCGAACCGGCATCGTCAGACTCAGCAGGACTAAGATTCCCGGGCCCCAGATTGGGCTCAGTTTCCCTGCAGCGTTGCGGAAAGTTTCTGGACACTTCGTCATAAGGCACCGACTGGCCACTGAAAACAGGAAGGCAATCCGCAGGCGGGAAATTCAGCAGGATTCCATTGTGCCTCGTGCGTCGACCATTCGCAAGCCGCTGACCGAAAACCAGTGCCTTCCTCAGCGATTTTGCTTTTCTGATACTCGCTTTTCCCCTCACAACCCGTACGCCTCGGGATCTCCGACCTTGACTTGTATCACCCACGCAGCGTCGTTGTTGTGCACCCCTCGCTGGAAAACCATGAAAACCGGGCGCAATCCGCATCAATTTTCCAGTTTTCCTCGGGGAATTCTGCAATTCACTGGACAATGCACCGTAACGACCTCGCAATATCCGGTTTTTGTCTCACCGTCCTCGTCAACGCTGGCGCGCTGTCTCTTCACTTCGTCACCAGTGGTCCCTCTGATTCGCTTGCCACCGGCACCCCGCATGTCTGACTCCAGCGATAATGCTCCCACCGCCGAGAGTTCGCCCGAGCAATACGCTCTGACGGAGGATGGCGTCCTGAAAGTCTACAGTGCCGGTCCTGTCACAGTGCTTGGATTCGGAGGACATGATGTTCCGTCGGAATTCAATGTGGCTCACTATCGAGCTGCGATCAATGAGATCCTGCTGGCCCACCAGTCCCGGATCGTCGCTTTCGACCTCACCGGCGTACAACTGCTTCCCAGCGGAATGCTCGGCCTGCTCGTCTCCATCAGCCGCATGGGACCTACCCCACCCCGCGTTCAGGTCTGCAATGCTGCCCCCGATATCCGCGACGTCCTCGCCCTGACTCGCATCAACACACTCATCGAGGTCTGCGAATAATTCGCTCTCGGCAACACGCGCCCCACCCGCGCTCACCACATGCAGCTGTTATCAGCACCAGAACCGGGATCAATTGAAAGGGATCGGACGTCACCTCTCAGCCACACGATTTGCAATCTGATCCAGCGTCACCAGCTCAGCCGATGCCTCCGCCTTCTCAACCAGATCACAGATCAGATCAATGGCCCGAAAGTCCGGATCCATGACACCAAGGCAGGACGGATGGGCCAGAAAATCAAAGACAGCGCCGTTCGCGATCGTCCATTCCATCACTCGGCGAATCGCCTCAAGAAACCAGTCCAGTTCCCACTGCCCATTCCTGAAGGCACCAATGTCACTAACTGGACTCATTGGGATTTCAATTAGTCCGCTCGGGTAACGAAAAGGCTGCGCTGTCCCCGCCGCCTGCACCAGATTCTGAAAAACGGCCTCCATGGGTTGCTGCTTTGGTTCGGTCATCGCATGCGACGGATAAAGACTGCTCACCCACGGAAAACCAAGCGTCAGCAGCAACTGCTGCAGATCTTCACGCCCACTTAAACCAGTGCTGAAGCCACCCGGAGTCCGAAATCCGGTATTGGTCACGTTCACCCGTTGCTGCAACGCCAGCGTGGTCAGGCGAATGTTCTCTTCCAGCACCTGCTCAACCGTCTGCCCCTCAATCAGCCAGGGGGCCCTTTGAAAACGATACTGCAATTCTGACAACTGTTTCGCCAGCAGATTCACGTGGTCATAGGTATGGTTGCCGATCGGATGCCCCTGCTCCGCGATTTGCTGCAGCCACGAAACGTCCGCCTGCTCCAGAACCCGCCCAACACAGAAAAAGTGAATTCTGCCCCCTCGAGCATGCACCCGCCGAGCAGCCTCGGTCGAATAGTCCCGGGATGCCGCATCAAGGTTGCCCTTTTCATAGTCCCAGTGCGTATCCGAACGGCGCGGAAAATTGCGACTCATTTCCAGATCGAGCGTAATGGCAATCGATGCCCGCGAACGTGGCGATCTGAGGCTTCCCTTCGTCTGCCCCGTCCCCACCGCTGCGCCGTCAACGGCCAGTGCGTACGATGTCGCTTTGGTGATGCGCTCTGCCACCAGCGCCGACAGGGAACCGAATGCCAGTGATTGCAGCCAACGCCGTCGTGTAGAAGTATCCTTCGGGCCGTTCATGGCTGTCCCCCTTCCCGCAGTTTCACCCATGAAACCTGAGTGATCAGCTGATTTAATGCCGCAAAGGAAATCGCCGCATTGACGGCAAAACGTGGCGAAGAATTTGAGGGAAAGGTGGCCAGCGAGGCATCCGCCACCAGAAACACATTGAAGTCGCGAGACAGATTCTCGTACCCGGCAGTGGTCCGACAGTAGCACATGTCCGTCGCATATCCCGTCAGCAACACATGACGAACTCCGCTGCTTTTCAGGAAGTCACGCAATGGCGGATATCCCTCCTCATCAAAAATCACAACGTCCCGGGGATCGACACTGACCGAACGACTCACCGGAATCGGTAACTTCCAGAACCCGGCTCCGTTGAAGGTGTCTCCGGCATCCAGACCGGGAAACTGCCTGAAGTAGTCGATCACAGGAGTCGACTTGCCCAGTTGCAGACGCTCCGGCAGCGGTTGGCCCGAGTAATTATGGGCAGCCAGCACCCGATGTAACTCCTGCTCCCCCGTCCTCCGCTCGTCGGCCGTCGGTGTCCTCGAAAATGAACGGTACACCTGCGTCCGAATCGAATCGGCAGGCCCGGGTAGGCTGTACATCACATGAGCGACATGGCCGCGAAGTCGCTTCAGAAACGGATCCACCACCTCCTGAGTGTGCTTTGCCGCAATCGCGTTCTTCGTCGGTGTACAGAAATCCGCTACACCATTGGGCTCAGGTGTCTTCCAGCCCCAGCTGTCGTCAATCGCCCATGGGTGAACCATGATCACCGCCGTCTCAGCAGCTCGCAGGCTGTTGGGCATTTCAATAATTCCCCGAGCGTTGTAGGAAAATCGCCAGGCTCGCACTTCAAGGTCGGCGTTCTCATCCTTCACAATCGCCGGCGCTTCAAACCTGTTCTCTTCCACAATCGGTTCAAAATACTGCGGATAGTCCGCGAGAATCGGCTCCGGCTTGTGCAGCTTCTGCAGTCGATTCTGGTACGGGACCGTTTCACTCTGTTGCCCACAGGCGGATGCGCAAATCAACAGCACACCCCATACAAAAAACAGCCGCATCTGCCGACTCCCTGCCCGGACTCTTTCAAATCCACCGCCACCTGCCCTGATCCCCTGCATACTCTAGCGATCCATCCACAATTCCTGCCAGCAACAGTCTCACAACACAACCCTGTCGCAGCCCAAACCCCGGGCTCGCCATCAGCTACTGCAGCCGGAACACCAACATGATGAAGCTGGATGACTTCGGTTGACGTTGCGTCAGGAAATCGTGGACACTTACACCAGAACATTTGACTGAAAGTCTGAAATCTGCCGCGATGCGGACTCAAAGGGATCTCGCCCGGGGACACTCACTCACTCACTCACTCACTCACTCACTCACTCACTCACTCACTCACTCACTCACTCACTCACTCACTCACTCACTC
>JALQWE010000021.1 GCA_023258825.1 Planctomycetaceae bacterium
GTTCCAGCGTTCAGAAAAGGGGTCAGGAACCAATAGCCAAACGGCCCGGAGGGTGCTCCGCACTATTGGTTCCTGACCCCTTTTCTGAACGCCTATTCGCACAGCCAGCGCATCAGACTTTCCACCGTTCTGAACCGACACCGATCCACCCAGCCAAGCCACCTGTCACAAATGACCAGAAATCCCAACGCCAGAAAAAAGGAGGGCCACCACGACAGCACCTTCCCCCAGTACAACGTCGGATCACCCGCCAGGCTGTAGCCATAAATCCACAAGGGCCACAAATGCACAATGTGATGCACTATATAAATAGTCAGCGAATAGCGGCTGAATCGTTCCGCCCTACGATACACAGCCTCAGGGATCCACTTCGCCCCCCGACCAGGGTTGTCAATCCAGTAGTACAGCCCACCCTGCAACAGGATCACCATTCCCACAACTCCCGGAAGGTAAGTCACCGAGGCCGGGTACATTGTCCACGCTGCGATCCAGCCACTCCCCGTCCCACCCATCCACTTCACCAACACCAGCAGCATGGCCACCGTCGCCAACACACCTCCCACAGCCATCCAGTGGCGAAAAGCACGTGGCTGGTTTCCGTCCAGGCGGAGCAGGGCAGGTGCCGCCAGAAATCCAGTCAGCGGCAACGCAATCCAGGGAAACACCGGAAAATAGCCCGTGACAAGCACACCCGTCAGCAACTCGGAAAGTGTCTGCTCTGTCTCGAAATACCCCTGACTCCAGTACGCAGGGTAATCCACCGTCCGCTGCATCACCGGACTCAGACACACCGCGAACCCGATCACCATCATGACGACCCCGGCCGGCATTAACCTCGCCACACTCAGCGCAAACATGGCGATCCCCAGAAAGGTCAGCACGTCCCAGGTAAACAAGTCCTCCGGCAGCCACACCAGTCCGTTAAACAGAAAACCCAGCCCCAGCAGAAACAGGCCCCGTCGAATGGTCTCCCTCGAAATCTGATCCGTCCTCGTCCCGCGCCTCTCACGACTCACCAGCCACAATCGATAACTGACGCCCGTCAGAAAGGTGAAAATAGGAGCCCCGAAGCCATCCGGACTCCAGTCCCGGCTGCCCGCCAGATTCTCCAGAAAATGCACGAAGACCATGACCACAATGGCATAACTTCGCATCAGATCAATAGAACGGTATCGCATCTGGTCGCAGCTCCCCGCTGCCGCTATATCAACACTGTGAACCGGAATCTGCCCACCCACTCAGGAACGGTCCACCCGCATCCTCAGCCCCATCACCCTCGCCTCGTCCCCGACAACACGCCGTCCAGAAATCACGTGGCCGCAGTCGCCGTCGCAACACCCAGCATGTCCACCACCAACAGGATCGTTTCAAACGCGAGCAGCACGATGATGATCCACTCCAGCGTATGACTCCGACGACTACTCACATAGTCGCTCACACGCTGGCCACAGAGCTCATAAACCGTTTCAAAGACCTCAGTTTGTTCCCGCAGAAACTGCAGTCGGTCTCCCAGCCTCGATTTCTCCCGCAATCGCTCCCCAGCCTGACTGGCCAGCGTCGGCGGATACTGCGCCGGACACTCAATCATCGGAGCCAGTCGCGCCAGCGCCGCTTTCGCACTGATCATCTGCTGAAAACGCTTCTGCAGCTGCTCGCGTCTCAGCAGCAGGTCCTCCGTCAACTCAAAGGCTGCCGGCGTATCCTCCTCCAGCTCAATCCAACGCTCGCCAGTGATCCTCTCCAGCCTCCGCACCTCGGCATCCAGCCAGAAATATTCCAGCGATGCTCCTGTCACCGCCTGAATTCGATCCGCTCCACCCGAGATCGCCAGCCGCGATTCCCCCACACAGATCAGAACGCCCTGCAGCTGTATCAACAGCGGTGTGCCACCGTCTCCGGCGTCGCCTGCCGCTACCCACATTCGCAGCGCCTCCGTCGTCGGCACACTCGATGAAAAATCCCTCGCTGCTGCGGCATCAGGAAACGTCAGCAGCTGCACCGTAACCCCCGACGAACTGCTCCCCATACCTCCCGCCGAAGCAGGCTCGCCCGACTCAAGTCGAAAAATTCCCGTTAACCTCCGGAAAGCAACGGATCCCACGGTCATCGGCTGACCACCCTCGGGCGCCTCTTTCGCCATCACCACCCGACACTGGATCGCACCGGGAAACAACTCACTCAACGATTCCGTTTTCACAACCCACCCATTCGTTTCCAGTTTCCTGAATCACATCTCAACACACCACCAGCACACCTCACGACTCAAGCTCTGCCGCAATCCAGCTGGCCACACTCTCCGCAGAATCCAGAACGCCGTTTAATGTCGAATCAAACAGATAATCTCCCACAACAAACAGGCCCGGATGTTCCACCGGCTCGGGCTGATGACGCATGTCCAGTCGCACCGGCCTTTCACCGCCAGGCAACGCACTCACCGCGCCAATCCACCGATGCACCCGAACTTCAAGCGGCTGCGGAACTGACTCACCGGGAGCACAAGGCAACGTGCCAAGTGCTCGCTCTATCAGGACCTCATCCCCAAGCTCACTCAGACTGACAGCCGCTTCACCACCAAACAACCAACCCAGAATGCCATACCCCGCCTCCGCCTGACGCGCTGACTCGTCGTACAAACAACAGCCACCATAGGCGTCCAGCATGCAGTACGAATCCCGCAGCCACGACTTCCAGAAGGGCTGGCTGAACAACATCGTCACCCGCAGATAGTGCGCCGGATGGTCATAACGCTCCAGATGCCCCCGCATTGCACCAGCCAGTCGCTCCCCGCAAAACTCCAGCTTCGACAACGGAATGATCGGAAGACACAGCACCACGTAATCAAAATGATGCTTGGTCATGCCGTCAGCCCCCTCTGTCCGCAACGTCAACGCCGCCGAATCCAGTGCTCCTTTCTCGACCGACAGCACGCGCTGCCCCGTCCGAATGTCCATCGCCGTGCGTTCCCTCAGCCGCTCTACCAGCTGCTCGTTGCCTCCATCAATACTATACAGCTGCATGTAGGCCGGATGATTCATCAGGTAATTCTGCAGACCATAGGACACGCTCGTCTGAGTCCATTCTGTGGCAAGATCACTGTGAATCAATGTCTCCAGAAAACTTCGCAACTCCTCCGGCTCCAGTCGCGCAGCCTCCGTGTCAAAGCGTCCTTCGACGACTGACAGCACACCCGAAGTCAGTGACGGCTCAGAGTTGTCAGACTCGTAGAATTCACGCGGACTCATCCGCCCCCAGGCCCGCTCATGAAACTCAGTCCACCCCCGCTGTACCCGTCCCCCGAACTGCTCCCCGAGATCTTCCAGCGTGGAGTACTGCTTCCCGGACAACACAACTGAATTCCCCCCCATCGCAACCGTCGATAGCCCCAGCTCCCTCACCAGGTCTTTCAGGGGATCCTCGTCCACGGGTGAATAGTCGTAGAATTCCGCGGCGCCCGCCTCGTACATCGCAGGCACATTCGTAAATCGAGGCGTCAGCACCTTGCCCCCCACCCGCTCGGACGACTCAAATAACGTCAACTCCAGCGGTCGGTTGGCCAGCTTCCTCAGCAGGTAGGCCGTCATCAGTCCGCCCGGTCCACCACCCACAATCGCGACTCGATTGCTCATGCCACCGCCCGACACTTTCCACCCGAAACTCGTACACCCGGAACCTTCACCGCGACCACATCACATCGCTAAAGGGTCACCCGCGAACACATTCACAACACCCGGAGTCCAAAGTCTATCAAACCAACCTGAAGGCACGATGAAGACAAGGCAACGTGACCAGAAACTCAAATGCCCCCGAGTCAGTCCACCAGCCCCACCATCACTTTCGCACCGCCGCCGCGGCCCCAAAACAGACCATATTCAGCCTTTTTTCAGCAAATAGGCTGAACATCGGCTGTTTGCTGAGTTATGCTGCCAGTTGTCTACCAGGGCTCTGCTTGCCTCAATACCCCGGTTTCTGAAAACGCCACTCGCGTAAACAGTCAACACCACAATGGGTTTCGCTGGTTTCCCGACAATACCCACGATTGCAGCAATTCAGTTTGTTTTCCCCGAACCTGATCCGGCCCGGGATCTCAGGGACAGAAAGGCGGCTTCCGTGCTCTCTTCACTCTCAAAGTCACTCGCGGTCGTCTTCTTCCTGCTGCTGGTCACGCCCACTCAAGCAACCATCATCAGCCTGTACAACGGCGCCGGTCTGCCTGCTGATCAGCTATGGCTCAATTACGCCGACAACGCGGCACTGTCCGGCGGCGTCGCCTCCCAGTCCCCGGTTACCGGGGGTGTTCGACTGCTCACGGATGCCACCGTCAAAGCCGGATACAGCAACTACACACCCTCTCAGTCTCTGAAAAATTCTGCTTTCCCAATCCTCAATCGACACCATGGCTTTGAACTCAACTTTCAGGCAGCACTGACCGCAGAAAGCCATTCCAGTAACGATCGTGCTGGCTTCAGCGTGACTCTCCTGTCAGATGACCTCTATGGAATCGAACTGGGATTCTGGTCGTCACGTATCTGGGCCCAGTCAGACTCGCCCCTCTTCCAGCAGGCAGAAGCAACAAACCTCTCCGCGACCGGCCCCCACAACTATCGCCTCCGCGTCCTGAACAACTCCTACACTCTCTTCCAGTCCGAAACCGCAGTCCTCACCGGTCAACTCCGTAACTACTCCGCCTTTTCCGGCCCGGTAAATCCATACTCCCTGAACAACTTTCTGTTTCTCGGTGACAACACCTCCAGCGCCAGTGCCGATCTCCAACTTGGCCCAGTCTCGCTCCAGTCCAGTCTGCTCTCTGTGCCCGAACCAACCCCACCATTCCTCCTGCTCATCAGCATCGCCGCCACCGCTGTCAGCACCCGATTGCGTAAGAAATTTCATTCCGCTGAAAAATAAAACCACATTCACAGTCGCACCTCAGTCCACCGCGCACACACCAGCGGTTCCCATCAATCCCCGACAGGTTTCCCGGGGAACAATCACCAGTCGCTGAACCGGCAAGTCGTCGTATTGCGTTCCAGCGATTCGCTTGCCGCAGGTTTTTTACCGTCTCAGCCTGCCCCCCCCAGGAGAAGGCCCCCGATACCAAACCGGTCTGCCATGTTCGCGCCGGCCGCAGCAGGACCTCCTGGTTTCCCCGCCACCCACGCCACATGCACATCTGCACGCTCCCAACACTGTCAATATAGACAATTTGGGGGATTTTGCTAAAAAGACATGTTTATCCAGAGATCTCGCAGGTCGTGCGACCGAATTCAGGTTTCGCCGAACCACAAAGTCTCTGAATGCACGGACAATTCCTCCTCGGAATCTCCGCTCGCCCGCACTTCTTTCTCTCAGCACATTTCAGGAGCGTGCCATGCGAAAGTCCCTGTTTTTTTTCATTGCTCTGCTGCTCAACACAGCAACCATGCCCCATCTCATTGCCCAGTCCGGAACTCTGCTGTTTCAGGCTCGACCGATCCCGGTCCTCCCAGGCTATTCATCAAGTCACGCCACAAGCATCAACGAACTCGGGGATGTCGGTGGCTATTGCCAACCCGCGGCCATTGGTCTCAATTACGAAGGCTTTGCATGGTCCGCCAATACCGACACGCTGACCGCGGTCGGAAAACTATCTCCGAAAGGCACGTTCTCTTCTGTCAATACAGTCTCCACGACAGGAGTGATCGTCGGTTCCGCAGATACTGGTGATTCCCGCCCACAAGGCTTCGTACGCAATCGCACATCCATGGTGAACGTGTTCCCCAATAACGGTGGAAACACACATGCCATCAATATCGACCTCCAGGGACGCGTTTACGGCTACTTCATCGGCCCCAAAAAAAGCAATACCTGGCAGGGTGCCATGTGGACACCAGATCCGCGAAAGCCAGGCGCTTATACGCAAACGATTCTTGGGGGACCAGGGATGCCGGTCGCTTTCAATTCCACTGGGCAGGGTGCCGGATACACCAATACTTCCCCGCAAACAGCCGCCTTCTGGAATAACGTCGCCCCCCGAGCGATGCAGGTCCTTCCAAAGTTTCCGGATTATGCAACCACGGTTGCCAATGCCGTCGCATCGAACGGCGACGTTGCAGGGTCCGGTCACCCACCATTTAGTTCCCGCCCTGTTGTCTGGCGTGCAGCCACTGGTCATGCCATCGAGGAACTTCCTCTCCTGCCCGGGGATAACTTCGGCAGTGTGCTTGCCATCAACGCCCACAACTTTGCCATCGGTTACTCCGCCTATGGAGTCCCCGGAACATGGAACATCGGACCTCGAACACTGGTCGTCTGGAAGAACGGCCTTGTCTCGCCCCTGACATCTCTGCTGGCCCCAACTGTCGATCCGACCTGGACAATCACAGAGCTGATCGGCGTCAATGACCGTGACCAGATTGTTGCAAATGCTCAAATCAATGCTGCAATCCAGGCGATCGTTCTTACGCCTGTCCCGTAGACAAGTCGCCCCACGCGAACGCCCTCAAAACCTAAGGGCGTTCGTTCTCCTTTTTTGCACTCCCCGCCCGAGATCTTTCCCCGCGGCAGTTTTTGCCTGACTTCAGCTGACCTTCGCCTGCCACGTTGCCCGCAGTACACCCGACCACGTCCCGCCAACAGAAGTCGCCTGACAGCAATGTCCGCCCCCCACTATCATTCTCACTCGCAACCCCCGACGCGTTCACAGTCCTCACAACTCGTCGATCTTCATAAGCTGAGTGCAGAAGACTCCGCAGGTATTTGATTTCACAGGCTGACTATGCAGGAACATCTTCGTCAGGATGTCTTTGACTCATGCAAAACCGTCATCGTCAAAATCGGGACCAATGTCCTGACCACAGACAATGATCGACTGGATCTCAATCGCATCCAGTGCATCGCTCATCAGATCCACCGGATCCAGGAGACTGGTCGGCGTGTCGTCCTCGTTTCCAGCGGTGCCGTAGGCGCCGGCATCGGCATCCTCGGACTCAATCGCCGCCCCGAGTCACTCCCGGAACTGCAGGCCACCGCCGCAATCGGCCAACCCTCGCTCATGCGAACATGGGATGATGCGCTGGCACGCACCGGCCACCGTACGGCCCAACTCCTCCTCACTGGAAATGATTTCCGCAACCGCCAGCGATACCTCAACGTTCGCAACACGCTCAGAACGCTGTTCGACTACAACGTCGTTCCCATCGTCAACGAAAATGACACCGTCAGCATCAAGGAAATCGCCGTTGGCGACAATGACCAACTCGCCTCGATGCTCACCACACTCCTTCCTGATCCCCTCCTCGTGATTCTCTCAGGAATTGCCGGTCTGTACGACGGTCCTCCCTCCCGTCCCGAAAGCAAGGTCATCAGTCTGGTCGAAAAACCCGACGACGCTCTGCTGAAACTCGTTGCCAACGAACAAAGTAGTCGAGGACGCGGTGGTATGGGCTCAAAACTTCGCGCCATCCTTGCCGCAACCGGTATGGGTGAAACCGTGATTCTTGCCAGTGGCCGCAGCGATACCGTGCTGGACGACATTCGAACCGGGAAGGAAACAGGAACGTTGTTTATGGCGCGCAGCGAATCCGTGCCCGCATGGAAACGCTGGATCGGGTTCGGAGCCCCACCCGCCGGCACACTGATCCTCGACGAAGGCGCTGTGAACGCTGTCTGTCAGGCCGGTCGTTCTCTGCTCGCCGTGGGTGTCAAATCTGTTCTGGGAGATTTCGAACCCGGTGCACTCGTCGGATTGCATTCCGCCGCCGGGGTCGAAATCGCACGCGGGCTGGCAAATTACTCCGCCGACGAAATCCGCAGAATTCAGGGACGACGCTCAGATCAGATCGCCGCCGCACTCGGTCACGTGCCATTTGGCGAGGTCATCCACAGAGATAACCTCGCTCTCGTGGGCCCCTGATTTATCAGTCGATTCACGAACCCTTCTGACATACCCCGGAATGCACGGCTGAAGGGGCCAGGCCCACACTCAACCTGCCCCCGCTGTCCCCGCTCGTCCAGGCATGTCGCCCGCCATCGGAGCAACGCCTGATTTTCGATGTCGTCGGATCAGCTCGTTGTAGGATCGCAAATCCTTCGACCCCGACTGTCGCAGCATCACCTTGCCGTCGGGTGCTATCACCAGATCCGTCGGCAGGACGCTGATGCCAAACCGCTTCATCAGATCCCGCCGCTTATCAGAATCCACTTTCACACCCACGATTCCCTCAGACAGAGCCTCCCTCACCTGGGCAGTCCCCAGAACCGATCGCTCCATCTGACGACAAGGGCCGCACCAGTTGGCTCCAAAGTGGATCAGCATCGGCAACTGTTCCGCCGCCGCACGCTTCTCAGCCGCCTCAAAATCCGGCTGCCACCCCGTAACCACAGGCTCCTCAAACGCCCGGACACTGGCCGCTCCAGGAAAACAGAGCACCTGAACGCAAAGAACTCCGCACAACGCCCACGCCAGATACCGTAGTGACCGACGCTGGCGGCACTTCAGCCCTCGGCTGACAACGAATTCATTTCCAGTCACACAACACTCCCTGCAGAATACCGTCCTTTCCGACGCTGACTGCAGCAACCATCCCGACCCTCTTCGGTCTGCAACAGACCACATCCATCGGTCCTTCGCTGCCCACAGTCTGCCCCGGGGAGCCCCATTGTGTAACCGACGCCGCCTGACACGTCCACCGCACCCACGGCACCTTCAGCAACATTCCCAATCTACCGGATTCACCCCGAAATGACCCAAAAGTCGCTGGTATTCCGGCGAATTTCCATTCCTGCCGGGCTCATCAAGCCCGGACTCGTTCGTTCCTCGGGCTGCCATCAACCGCACTGTCGCCCCGGGACCGTCGCAAGTCCCGACAACGCGTCTAACCTCTTCTATACAGCCCCGACTGGCCCGGATGACCGTCCCCATCTCCCAGGGTCGGGACAACGGCACAGTCGCTCTTCCGTCCGGCCACAACCATCAACTCACATCACGCAGGATCAGCCCGCGAAATCAAAGCGGACAGTCGCAGCGCGGCACAGTCCATCAACGCACCGACAACAGGGCAGGGCAGGCCGCCTAATGAACGGGGGCTTCCGGAACACCGCTCGCTTGCAGCAGCTTCAACGCTGACGTCACAAGGCCATTGCTGTCCAGTCCGAGAACTGCCAGCAATTCCTCACGGTCGCCATGCTCCACAAACACGTCCGGAATTCCCAGAATCCGAAACCGCTCGGTGTTCAGGCCGTGCTTTGCCGCCACTTCCAGAACAGCACTGCCAAAGCCGCCCATCAGCGCGTTTTCCTCGATCGTCAGCACAATCCCACGCTGGCTCGCCTCGATCACCATCGACTCATCAATCGGCTTAACAAATCTCGCGTTCACAACCCCGACGTGGTAGCCCAGCTCCGCTAACCGGGCCGAAGCCGTGACCGCCTGGGCGAGCATTGTTCCGCACGCGAGAATATTGCCATCATTGCCCCAGAAGAGCACTTCCGCTTTGCCAGTCTCAATCGGTGCCACCACGCGGGCGACCGTTTCCACTCTTGTCTTCGGGTAGCGAATAGAAACCGGCGAGCTGCTCTGGAGTGCATAGTCCAGCATCGGGCGGATTTCCTGCTCATCCGCCGGCGCTGTGACAATCATGTTCGGGAAAATTCGCATGTAGGAATTGTCAAACACCCCATGATGCGTCGGTCCATCAGGCCCACACAGTCCCGCACGGTCCATGCAGAACACCACCGGCAGGTTCTGAAGAGCAACCTCCTGAAAGATCTGGTCAAAACTTCGCTGCAGAAACGTACTGTAAATGTCCACAATCGGCTTCATACCGGATTTCGCCATGCCGCCGGCAAAAGCGACCGCGTGACTCTCACAGATCCCCGTGTCAAAGAACCGATCCGGAAACTCGTCACGAATTCGCTCCAGCTTGTTCCCGGCACACATTGCAGCTGTCAGAACGCAAACCTTCGCATCCTCCGCCATGCTTGCATGAATCGCGTCACTCATGACTTCCGTGTAAGAAATCTCTGCCGTCTTCTTCACCGGCACAATCTCGTTGTCCGCGTCCCGACGGAATGGTGACGGCGTATGGAACTTCACCGGGTCCTTGCAGGCAGGCTCAAACCCATGCCCCTTCTCTGTGAAGACGTGCAGCAGTACCGGCCCTTTCACGTCACGGATCATTTCCAGATACTGACGCAGGCTGCGGATATCATGACCATCCACCGGCCCGATGTAACGGAAGCCCATCTCCTCGAATAACATGCCCCCGTGCAGGAACGATTTCACCGCGTCTTTGAATCCACTCAACATCTTCTCGGTGGATTCTCCAACCAGCGGCAGACGATTCAGCAACCACGACACATCCCGCTTCAAACCGTTGTAGAACGGGGCCACTCGAGCTTTGTCGAGATAGCTGGCAAGGCCCCCAACTCGCGGACAAATTCCCATCTTATTGTCGTTCAGAATCACCAGCAGGTCTTTGTTCAATCCCGCGGCGTTGTTCATCGCCTCAAATACAATCCCAGAGGGCAATGCCCCGTCGCCAATGACGGCCACCGACTTTCGACCATCCCGGTACAGCAGGTCATCGGCCGCGTTCATCCCCAGCACCGTTGAAACACTGCTGCCGGCATGACCGGTCACAAACAGGTCATATTCACTCTCAACCGGGTTGGGATACCCCATCAACCCGCCACGCCGACGAATCGTCGAAAACTGGTGAAATCGCCCGGTGACCAGTTTGTGTGGGTAAATCTGGTGGCCCGTATCCCAGATCAGCCGATCCTTCGAAAAGTCAAATGTGAGATGCAGCGCGATGCACAACTCCACCACCCCAAGGTTGCTGGAAAAGTGCGCCGCACGATCCGACACAATCGTCAGTAATGCTTCCCGGATTTCCGCAGAAAGCCGATTCAGATCCGCGTCACTCAGTCCTCGCAAGTCTTTTGGGGATCGAATTTCGCTCAGAATCTCAAACGACATCAGTGATCTCTTTCCACAATAAAACCAGCCAGTTCCTCAAGCCAGCGACGCTCTTCCCCGAAGCACTTCAGTGCCCCGCACGCCTCCCGAACCAGCTCCTTCGCCCTCTCTCGACTCGATTCAAGCCCCAGCAAGGCCGGGTAGGTCAGCTTGCCCAGATCCACGTCGCGACCAGGCGTCTTACCCAGCTTCGCTGCATCACCCGTGATATCCAGAACATCGTCAGCAATCTGAAACGCCAGCCCGATACAGTGACCGTACCGTACAAGCTCCGCTCGCTGCTCACAACCTGCCCCAGCCGTGACCGCCCCCATCTCCAGAGACGCTGCAATCAACGCTCCCGTCTTCATTCTATGGATGCGATTCAGATCTTCTACGCTCGCAGTGACCTTTCGGCTGGAAACAACGCCAGCAATTTCAGAATTTCCCGGTATCGTCAGCCCGGCAGCCATGCCAGCCGCCGGCTCCGGCCACTGTCCACTATCCGCAACCTCCGCAACCCCACAACCATTTTTTGCCCCGTTTGCGGCAACACCCGCAGTTCCGGACTTGTCAGACGCTAAACCAGAGCCCTGGCTGGCCAGCGACAAACCGCCTCCACGTTCTGCCTCCAGATCCAGCACCTGACCGCCAACCATCCCTCCTCCGCCCGCCGCCACAGCCAGAATTCGCATTAATTCCGCTCGAATCCCGGCACTCAACTCCGCCTGACTCAGCATTTCAAAAGCCAGAGTCAACAGGGCATCACCTGCCAGAATCGCCGACGCCTCGCCGTACACCTTGTGATTCGTCAACCGCCCACGCCGATAGTCGTCGTTGTCCATGGCCGGCAAGTCGTCGTGAATCAATGAGTACGTGTGAATCATCTCAATCGCACACGCCGCCGGTAACGCAGCCCCCATGTGCCCGCCACAAACTTCATTAGCCAGCAGGACCAGCACAGGGCGCAATCGCTTGCCCCCAGCCAGCAAGCTGTATTCCACCGCGGACTGCAAACTGACCGGCCACAATCGACCAGCCACGCTGCACGACAACGCAGCCTCGATCTGCTCACGCAGCCCCGCAATCCTCTGTTTGTACGCCTCGCTTACCATAGTTCAGCCAGTAATTCCCATCCCCGTCGCGCCACCGACAATCCGACGTTCGCTCCGCCGACATTCGCGGCAAAAGCCACTTTTCACCACCACACTCAATACCCAACGCATCCTAACACTCCCCGATCTGCCCACAATCCAGCCAACAGATCTTCAGGCCCGATTCAGACAATGATGGCCGAAAACCTCAATCGGAGAGAAAAAAACTTGCACCCCGGGAAAAGCTTCTTCTCGCAACCGAAATCGCTCTCTACGGAACAAACTCACGTTGCACTCGCCCCCACCTCGCCGCCACAGCCCACAGACACGTGCCGCTCACAATCGTCCAGAACGCCCCTTTCAGATTACCCGGATCGTTCAGGGCCATCAGGGATGCCGTAATCAACGTGGCCGCCACATACAGGAACGCGGCACTGCCCGTCCAAATCGAAATGGCCCTGCATTCACTCTGTTTGTGTTCACCCTTCGCCAGCCGCTCAGGAATGAACAAAGTCGAAACCGTTAGCGCCGATGACAATGCCAGCACGGCACTCAGATAGTTCAACAAGGCCCGAAAATCCGTTGCGTAGACCAGAAACACCGCGATTACTGTCTGCAACAACACCGTGCGACTGGTGGAATAAGGGCCCGAACGAAAGTAGGCCGGGAACAGACCGTCATCCGCCATTCGGGAAAAAACACGTGGGCCCGTCATGACCATTCCAGCCACCGATGACAATGTTCCCAGAGACACCGCGAGTCGGATTAAGCCTTCCAGAGGCGCCCCGCCCAGGCCCGCTGCTGCAATCGCCGCGATAGCCCCCTTCATCCGAATTTGTTCCACCGGGACCGCCGTCAGAAACACCGCGTTCAGAAGCAGATAAATCACAGTCACCATCAGAGTGCCAATCAGCAGCGACCTCGGCACCACGCGTTCCGCATCACGAACTTCCGACGCAATATAAATGCCCGCGTTAAAGCCGGCAAAACTCAGCGAAATCCACATGACCGAACTGGCAAACAGCTGAATCTCCGCCCACGTTCCCGTCCCCGCCCCGCCTGCAGTTGCACCAGCCCAGAACCACTCATGAGTCCCCAGTTTTGATGCCGCAACCAGCAGGAATACACCCAGCACAGCCAGCTTCACCAGCACGACAGCGTTCTGAACCCCCGCAGTTGCACGCTCCACAAATGCATGCCCCACACCAAAGATCAGAATCACCGCGGCCGCCGCCAGGTGTTCAGGAAGCCAGTCCAGCCCCACCCCCGCGACCGCATAGGTCTCAAAGGTAATCGCCGCCATGGCAATCGCTCCACTGAAACCAGCCGTCAACGAAACCCAGCCTGCCAGAAAACCAAAGTACGGGTGCAACCGACGACTCAGATACAGGTACTCACCGCCGGAAACCGGCAAACGCCGCGACAACTCTCCGTAAGACACCGCCCCACAAATGGCGATCACTCCACCAACCAGCCAGGCCAGCAGCACTCGCGCCGGTGTCCCCAGCGAGGCGATGGAGTAGCCAGATGTTGTAAACACCCCCGACCCGATCATGCTGGCAATCACCACGCATGTCAGGGTCATCAGACCGAAACGGGGCGGCTGGCTCATATTCTGGCTTTCGGTCCACAAAAAAAACGCCGGCACGGCTTCCGGTGAAAAACCCTGGTTTGGCCGTTTTCCGACATACATCCCGAGTCAACACTCAACACACGTTCGCCACGAGTCCGCCCTCTCAACCAACTTCCCACCGCTGCCAGCGGCATACGCGCGGTTCGCAGAGTCATCAGCAGGCCCCACTGAGCCTTCTCGGGCCGAACTAGCCCCCCCTGATGCCAATTCCCGTGCAGATTACCAGTTTCCTGGAATCCGCACAGGCCGACAGCCTGGACAGAATGCACTTTTTTTTAGGCCGTTCCGTAGTCCATTGACGTTGGAAATGACTATAAAACCTTTCGGTGGTTGCAGGCTACGCTCTCGGCACAATTTGATTCAGCCACCGGGAAGTCATGTTCCTCCACTTTCGTTCAAGCCATCGGAATCCCATGAGCACTGATACCATTCGAGAACGCAAGGACGCTCTCCGCAAACAGGCACACGCCAATCGCAACGCTCAGGAAAACAAGGATGAACTCAGCCGCCGGATCGTCGGTGCTTTCATGGCACTTCCGGAATATGCACAGGCTTCCACCGTGATGTTCTACATCGATGTCCGCAGCGAAGTGCGAACCCGACACGATCTGGAATTGGCACTCCAGTCCGGAAAAACCATCGTTGTACCCTGGTGTAACGAAGCCGGGGAGCTCGAAATGTTCCGATTGGCCAGCATGGACGAACTGGAACTCGGCATGTACCGCATTCTGGAGCCACGCACGGAACTTCGTGGACTACCCGAAAAACAGGTGCAAGCCACCGACCTCGATCTCATCATGGTCCCCGGCGTCGGCTTCGATCGCCGCGGTGCCCGAATGGGACACGGAAAAGGCTACTACGACAAACTGCTGCAACACGCTCGCCCCGACACTCCTCTCATCGCCCTCGCTTTCGAATGCCAGCTGTTCGATGAGATCCCCGTGGCTGATCACGATGTCTTCATGGACAAAATCATCACCGAGGACCACGTTTACACCTGCCGGGGACGCGTCTGAAACCGCCCGGGCTGCCACCAGTGGCAAAGTTGAGACGGCCCGTCCACTCCCCTCCGCGGTTCCTGATCTCCGCTCCGGTCACAGTTCACCATTTCCAGCGTGCCGTATCACCTTCGGACGCAGCAGCAGTCGTTTTTCGCTCCAGGGTTACATCGCCAAATTCCCGTTCATGATCCGGCACCCTGCCTGCAACAGGTTGCTTCACCGGAAACTTCATCATGTCCGATCTCGTTGAAGACACATACGCCGAAGCCTTTCGCAGCCTGTACACGGAATTCCTGATCACAGCCCGAGACCGCAAGTGGCTGGATCACGCAATTCATGCTGCCACAGGTCACGGATCGTCGTCCATCATGTGCGATTGCGAAGCCGGTCTCGATCGCTATGTCGGCCCCGGTGGTGATCCCTCCTTCGAAACACCGGATGGTCGCCCCGGAGCCATCTGCCAGTTGCACGTCCCCCGGTTCTGGAAAAATCGCGAAGCTGCCCTCGAAAAAGCACTTCTCTCTCGAGTCTGCCAGAACGTCCTCACCTGCCCCACAACACGCTGCTTCGCACCAGGCTCCGGCCCCAACTCCTTTCGACTCGGGCGCAAGCTGGCATGGTTCGGTGATGGCTTCGAACGTCTCGAAGATCGGTTCGGACGTACCATGTGGGTCGTCCCAACGATGGGGGGCGAGTTCTGCATTGATCGTCGATTCCCATGGTTCGATGGCATCATGGGAGGCAATCTCTGGTTCATGGCGACGTCCGAAGACGCATCCATCGAAGCCGCCGAACGCGCTGTGGCCGCCTGTGAAGCTGTGCCTGGCGTCATCACACCCTTCCCCGGCGGCGTTGCGGCCAGCGGTTCCAAAGCCGGTAGCCGCTACAAATTCCTGTTCGCCAGCACCAATGATCAATTCTGTCCAACACTCACCAATCGCCCGGATTTCAAGTCCCAGCTTCCCCCGAACGTAAAGTCCGTGATGGAAATTATCATCAACGGACGAGATCTCGCGTCCGTGAGCTCAGCAACTCAAGCCTCAATTCAGGCCGCCCTCACCGTGCCCGGAATCGTTCGAATTACCGCCGGTAACTACGGCGGTCGACTGGGAAAAAGCTGGGTCTGGCTTCGCCCGGAAAATCACCCTCAGGCCTGAAAACGCTCTGCCCGTTGCGTTACCCTCGCAAGTGCAGGTGTTTAAATAAGTTGCGGTGCGCAGCAACTGCCAACTCATCGAGAAACATTCCGCAAGACAGTCTGAGCCCCTGTCTGCCGTTTCGCCTGGCATCCAGTAACCACTCGTTTCGAACGCCCCCCGCAATTCATCCAGGGGCTATCTCGCTTCGCTCGCTGCTCCCCCGGAAGTCGCCATGCTCACACCACTTCCCCCCGACTCACTCTTTGCAGCGATGATCCATCATTCTCGTTTGCTGTTCCTCCCGTCACAGACGCTGCTGGCCGCCAACACTCGCAACGACCTTCTTCCCTCGCTCGCCCTGTGCGCCGTCGTCTCACTCGCTACCGGTTTGCTCACCGGACCTCTCATCATCCGCTGGCTCCGACGCAATTTCCAGGAACGCATTCACAGCGATTCCACCCAACTCAATACTCTGCATGCCGGAAAATCCGGAACCCCAACCATGGGAGGAATCCTGATTCTTCTCGCCTTCATCTGCGGACTTCTTGCGATGCCTGGCGGGCCCCAGCCAGGGGCTCCTGGACTGCTTTGCATAGGCACAGCCCTCACTTTCGGGGCACTCGGCGCTATCGACGACCTGATCAAGGCCAGAACACACAAGAAAGGGCTGACCGTCCGACAGAAACTCTGCTGCCAGATTGTCCTCGCCAGCATCATCAGCATCGGCATTCACTACACTCGACCAGTCTCGAATTCTCCCCCAGACCAAACAACAAATGCGGTCAGCAGCCTGTTGCTGTTCATCCCCTGGTCCACCCTCGTGCTCGTGGCCATGTCCAACGCCGTCAACCTCACTGATGGACTCGATGGACTCGCTGCTGGCTCCCTGACAACCGCCGCAGCAGCACTGGCATGGATCCTCGCGGGACGCACGGAAACACAGTCGTTGGCTCTGCCTGCAGCCGCACTCGCTGGCGCGACGCTGAGCTTTCTTGGATTTAATCGCTACCCAGCCCGCGTTTTTATGGGAGATACCGGGGCGCTCGCGTCAGGAGCCGTTCTCGCCGCAATCGCCCTCCTGGGAAACCGGGAATTGCTGCTGCCAATCTGTGGATCCGTTTTCCTTATCGAAACCACCAGCGTCATCGCTCAGGTCGTGTGGTTTCGACGCACCAAAACCCGACTCCTGCTCTGCAGCCCACTCCACAACCACTTTGTGTTTCTTAAGGTGCCGGAACCAACAATCGTCTACTGCTTCTGGGTCGTCTCCTGTGTCAGCGCAATCATCGCCAGCATTTGCTTTCACTGATACCGGCGTGTTACTGGCGGTCCCGTTGAGCACAATTACGCAGGAAACACGTAAAAAGTCAACGGCCCGCCAGTGTGACGCGGACCGTCCTATTCCAGCAGTTTTCCCAGCTTGGCTGCCTGCAGCGTCGCCTGAAGCGCATTCCCACCGTGCCGCGCCACGACAGTAGCAATCCGCTCAAACTCTCGCGACACCGCGTCCTCAACCGTCAGACCAAACTGACGCAGGGATTCTTTCCCCGTCAACGTATGCTCCTTACCCGCAGAATCATGCACAACGACCATCGACGTTGCTGCTGTCTGCACCGAGTACTCTGCAACAGTCGGTGTGTCCTTCTTCCACTCTACACGATAAATCTTCGATCCCCTCGCCGCGCGAGGAAAGGTGAAAACCCGAGCCATCTGAATACTCCTTTATCACAAACTACCGAAAACCATTCCTCAGGACTGCAGACAAAATCAGGGAACAATTTGCACGCACAATCAAACGAGGACGCCAATCACTTCTGAATGAACCTTACATACTGCTCAACCAGAAACCGAACAACACCCTCGGGACTGTTCCCTGAACCTGTCCGAAAAAAACACCAGACACTCTGCGGTCTGTCATTTTATCACCAGGGACTGAGTCGACATTCCGCTGGTCATGCAGCATGAAGTGTATCACGCTGGGAAATTTCAGTCAATTCCCCCATGCAGGATGGCACACCACCCTAACACCACACCAGCGTATCCCGCCATCTTCAGCCAGCGCAACAAAAAACCCCCACAGGAAATCCCATGAGGGTTGAGTACGGAATGCAAATTCCGCAGTGACTCGCTGTCCGGATCAGCCCTTAGCTGCAGCAAAACGACGAGACACCTCGACCCAGTTCACCACGTTCCAGAACGCACCGATGTAGTCCGGGCGACGGTTCTGGTAATTCAGGTAATAGGCATGCTCCCAGACGTCCAGACCCAGAATCGGTGTCCGTCCCTCTGACAACGGCGTGTCCTGATTTGCCGTGCTCTCCACAACCAGAGTCCCGTCCGCTCGAACGCTCAACCAGGCCCAGCCGCTGCCAAACCGAGTCGTCGCGGCCTTGTTGAACTGCTCTTTGAAGTGATCAAAGGTGCCAAAAGCCGCAGTAATCGCCGCAGCAAGATCCCCAGTCGGTGCCCCACCACCAGTTGGAGACAGAATCGTCCAGAACAACGCATGATTCGCGTGCCCACCACCATTGTTACGCACAACCGTACGAATCCCCTCCGGAACGGCATTCAGATCCTTCACCAGATCCTCAACCGACTTGCCAGCCAACGGAGACCCTTCCAGGGCAGCATTCACGTTGTTGATGTACGCCTGATGGTGCTTCGTATGGTGAATTTCCATCGTCCGAGCATCAATGTGCGGCTCAAGAGCGTTATAAGCATAAGGAAGAGGGGGCAATGTGTAAGGCATCAGAAAACTCCACGCTGAAAACGTCAGACCAGAATCTCACAACAGCACAACGGAGCCCGGACAAACCGCCCCCGGCGCTGCACCGGCCCCATTCTAGGACCCAACCTTCAGACATTCTATCCAGCAACCCGTAATTGCCCCCAAAAACCTCGACTCAACGCATCAGGTGCCATGCACCTTGACAA
>JALQWE010000221.1 GCA_023258825.1 Planctomycetaceae bacterium
TATTCGCCAGGCTGCGGCTCATGTGACAGGACTGCTCAGATACCGTGAGGCGCTTCCGCAATTGCTGCGCATGGCGGAGGGAGATGAGGCAGGGCCTGCCCGCGCGGCGGCCGAGGCGATTGGACGGCTGCAGCAGGGTTCAGCTGTCAGCGAGGTGCAGAAGATCATCGCCGATCTTCCTGTGGGCCCGGTGGATGTGACGGGTGCTCCTGAAGCAGCGGGACGACGGATTCAGGAGCATGCGCTGATCTATTCGCTCATCGAAATTGCGGATCCGCAGAAGACTCGGGAAGGCCTGTCTTCGTCGGTGCCGAGTGTGATCCGAGCATCTTTGGTGGCTCTGGATCAGATGCGGGCTGGTGATCTGGGGCCGGGTGATGTTCTGCCTCATATGGAGCACCCCAGTGCCGCTGTTCGCAACACCGCGGCCTGGGTTGTGGAGCAGCATCCGAATTGGGCCGGGGAACTGACGGCGTGGTTTGGCCAGCGACTAGCCCGAGTGACGGAGTTGTCGGATTCGCAGCAGACGCTGCTGGCCGGATTGCTGTCCGAACTGGCCGAGGCCTCAGAGATTCAGATGCTGCTGTTGCAGGCTCTGAACGCCGAGGAATCGGCAGCACGACGAATCGCCCTGACGGCAATGGCAGACAGCCGGTTGACGGCGATTCCGACGGCATGGCTGGATGGATTGGCTGCGCGGCTGCAAGTCGCTGCGGAAGAAGAACGTGACCTGCTGATACGTGTGATTCAGGGGTTGCCAATGCCGAAGAACGGTCACGCGGAACTCCGGAACCAGTTGCAGCGCGTTGCCTCAGACGAAACGGTGTCCGACGAATTGCGCCTGGTTGCGCTGGATGCTGCCGGCAGTGGTCTTACGCTGGAGGCTTCGACGTTTTCGTTGTTGCAGAAAGTCGTGGTGTCTGAACAGACTCTGGAGTATCGGCGACTGGCGGCGACGAGACTGGCGTCAGCGACGCTGACGGAAGGACAGATGCAGCAGCTGATTGACCTGGTGCCGGATGTCGGTCCGATGGAACTTCCGCAACTGCTGCCGGCCTTTGAGCGGTATCCGTCTCAGGAGACAGGTCAGCGATTATTGACAGCGCTGCAGGAATCAAAGGGCTTGCCGGGGCTGCGTACCGATCTCGTGCAGACGCTGCTGAGCAAGTATCCGGAACCGGTTCAGGAGTCCGGAAGACCGCTGCTGAAGTTGTTGAATGCTGGTTTGGAAGAGCAGACAGCTCTTCTGGAAAAAACGCTGGCCACTCTGCCGGAAGGTGATGTACGCCGGGGACACGAAGTGTTTATGAGCCGTCGAGCTGCGTGCAACACGTGTCACAAACTGGGTTACGGCGGCGGGATCCTTGGCCCGGACCTGACCAGCATTGGACGTGTCAGGAATCGCCGGGATTTGCTGGAAGCGATTCTGTTTCCCAGCGCCAGTCTTGTGCGGGGATATGAGCCGGTTTCAGTGGAGCTGGAAGATGGTCGCGTGGTGAGCGGGATTATTCGGGGCGAGAATGCCAGCGAGGTTGTGGTGGCTGTCGATGCTCAGAAAACGTTGAACCTTGGCAGATCGTCGATTGTGCAGATTCTTCCTTCGAACGTGTCACCCATGCCGACGGGGATAGCGACGTTGCTGACGTCACAGGAGTTGGCTGACCTGCTGGCATTTCTACAAACGGACCAGCGTTGATGCCGGGCGATTGGGGGTTTCAGTTGGGGGAGGGCGAAGTTCCATCTGAGCCGCAAAATCAGGTTCTCAGGAGGACGAGGTTGGGCAGAAAAAAGGGGTCAGGAACGAATGGCACTGTCATTTTTGTAAGTTCATTCAAGTGCAGTGCTTACGTAATCTGGCGATAAGGACCGCTCGTGGCTCCTGCATGAGCGGGTAGCGGTGGCGACGCCTTTTGATAACGCGGGGTTCAATACGATCCGGGCGGTCGCCGACCCGGCATCTGGCGATCCGTTTCAGCAGTTGATCAGACTCCCAACGCTGAGCATCCTGCTCGGTCAGTCCGCTCGCACGCATCCCCCAACTCGCGAGAACAAACTGACAAGTACCAGTAAAACTGATAGACCGTGGCTTTTGTTGGCTTCGCAGTGCGGCGGATGCCGCAGTCAGCCTGATGAGATTGTACGCCAGAAATGTCATCCGAAACTCAAGACGGACCATTTTCGGTGACTTGCAGCGAACATGACGCAGGTTCAAGGTATCCTTGATACTTCGAATATCCAACTCGGAATTCCACCGGTACCCGTAAAGTTCGGCGATGTCTTCCTTCGAATACGCGTCAATATCCGTCAGTGTCGTGACCACGGTGATGGATTTTGTCCGGCGTCCCTTCTCAACGATTGCATACCGAAGTTCGCGAAGCTCCAGCCGCACCGGAATTGATGCATACGTTTCGTCATCCATCCACGACGGCTTTTTGGGACGGGTCCAAACGATCAGATGATCGTACTTCCCAAGGCGACACCCCTTGCGAAAATCTGCGTGCCGCAGGTGATGCAGTCGGGCACAGACATCCACTTGCTGGCTGAATAGCTGTGCAAGCATCATGAACGAACAGTAGTAACGATCGAACACTACGACATCACCGGCCTGCAGCGATTTCAGCATTTGACGCAGTAATGCGGTTTCCCCTGTTTCTTTGCCAGAGTATGGCCCGTGTACGACGTCCATGACCATTGCCGTCGCCATTGAAAGCAACACGGCGCAGCGCGCGATAGGAACCCCCACGCCTTTTTTCTGACTTCGCTGCTGAGGAAACTCAGCCTGATTCGCCTTCGTATCGGGCATCGTAAATGTGAAACCATCGACGAGTTTGACGTGTCTTTTATGCCAAAGCCATGTTGCATCCGCCTGCTGTTCGGCTTCACAGGCCACGTCGGCACTGAGTTCGCGGATTGCGTCTTCGGATAGCTTAGCACGGGCCCGGCAATAGTCGCCCGTGTCTTCTGTTGGAGCATCCTGTCCGGACCGAAGGTACTGGCTGATGATGCTGGCTACTGCAAACTGGCAGGAGGCCATCTTCCCATCGCGAAGCACCTGTCCGAGGAACGCCCACAAGACAACTGCGGTCGTATAAAACCGGTTACCACCAAATCGTCCACCGTGTTTGCGGAAAATGCGATTGATTTTTTCTGCGCTCAGAACGTTGGCGAACGGCAATCCGGGCAGAAGCAGGAATTCAGCAACCACCTTCTGAAAGCCGCTGTTCCGCTGATCACTGGATTCTGATATAGCCCTGCGCATGAAAAAACCCTCTCCGGCGACTGTGAGCACAGGTTTGCCAGAGAGGGCTCGCTTTTCTTACCAGAGACGGCGTTTTCAGATCAAGACCAGCCTCAGGTCCCCCGAGTTTATCGTTTTTACTCGTGCGGTCAAAGATCAGGTTGCGCGCTGTCATCAGCCGACAGTGCCATTCGTTCCTGACCCCTTTTTCTGCCCCCTGCCCCTGAACTCACGGATCCACACCCATTTCTGTCAACAGATGGCGGGCTTCGTAGACGGTTCCGGTGATCCACAGCACGTAACGGATGTCAACGCCGATTGAGCGGCTGTAGTCGGTGTTCCATGCAAAATCATTGATGGTGGCTTCGAAGCAGCGATCGAAGTTGACACCCACCAGTTGGCCGGTTGCGTTAAAGACCGGACTCCCGGAATTTCCACCGGTGGTGTCGGTGTCGTAGAGAATCGCAACGGGCACCTGTCCGAGTCGAGGGTGCAGAAAACGGCCAAAGTCTCCGGCGGCGTATTTCTTCAGCACTGCGTCAGGCGTATTGAAGGGTTCGATGCCTGTGGTCTTTTCGATGACGCCGCGCAGTGTGGAGACCGGGGTGCGGATCACGGCGTCTGCAGGCGAGTACGCGCGGACATGTCCGGAGGTGAACCGCAGGGTGGCGTTCGCGTCCGGCACGAAGTTGCTGGAGAGAAATTCCTGTTTGATTTCGATCAACGCACCGTAGAGCTGGTTGAGTTGTCCTTCGCGAGTCTTGTCGAGTTCGCGGAGTTTCAGGTATTCCGGGTACAGAGTACGCAGGACCTGCAGCAGAGGATCGTTGACCTGAGCAAGTTCTGCAGGCGTTTTCTGCAGGCACTCATCGACAAAGGCCTGGTCCCCGAGTCGGGTGTTCTGAATCAATGAGGCTGCAAGTTCCGGGATGCGTTCGGGATTTTTCAGAAGCTCCTGCAGGCCCGGGAGCTGGTGGGCTGCGGGAAGAGTACTGAGTCGCTGGAGCATGCCGGTGAGCATGATCTGGTCGGTGGGGGGATGCCAGTCCTGCATGGCCACGCGGATTTCCTGCGAGGATTGTACGAAGTTGCGGTCCATGAAGAGCGGTTCGCGTTCAAGATCCGGCTTCGCTCGTTCAGAGACCGCATCCACGACAAAGAAACCAAACGCAGCCGCTCGACAGGCCTGTCGCAGCTGAACCAGGTGAATTTCCAGTGGAGCCGCAAGCGTCATTTCGTGGTAGACCGCCGCCACGTTCTTCAGGACCTGACCATACTTCTGCTGACGCTGTGGATCACTGTCGATGTAGTGCTGCAGCGCGGCTTCCTGCTGCAGGCGAAGTTCCACGATGTTTGCTCGCTTCAGGCCCTGCAGCTGACCGCGGGATCGCTTTTCCACGTTGGCCAGGGATTTGGACCGCGATGCGTGTCGGATGGCAACAGCCCGGTCCGCACTTCCAGCCTTTTCCATCTCGGCAATCTGCCACTGATTCAACTGGACGGTCAGCGGGAGACGCGCATTCTGTTCATACTGCAAAAAGCTGGCCGTGCGATGGCGCGCGGTTCTTCCGGGATAACCCAGCAGGAAGACCGCATCGCCTTCATCCACCCCTTTGGGCGATACCTGAATGAACCGTTTTGGCCGATAAGGAATGTTCTGCGGCGAGTACGGTGCGGAACTGCCATCCGGGGCGGTCCATGCTCGCAGAAAGGCGAAGTCGCCGGTGTGTCGCGGCCATTCCCAGTTGTCCACTTCACCTCCGAAATTGCCCACGGATGCCGGCGGAGCAAAGACCAGTCGCACGTCCTTCAGCCATGTGTAAAGGAAGAGCACATAACTGCGTCCCGCGAACATCTCGGCCACTTCGGCCCGCAGTCCCGGGTGGTCGCGTTCGGCCTGAATCTCCAGTTCCTTGCGCCGCTTGTCAATGGCTTTGGTGCGTTCGAGGAAGGTCATGTTGTCCGTCACGGCCGCTAGAACTTCCGCCGAGATGTCCCGGTAATCTTCAGTGATCCGCACCTGATAGTCCGGTGCTGGGATCTCCTGTTCCCGTGTCTGAGCGATAAAGCCGTCGTTCAGCAGGTCCCGCTCACGCGTGCTGGCTTTCTGAATGGCATCAAATGCACAATGATGATTGGTGATGATCAGGCCTTCGTCGGACACAAACGACCCGGTGCAGCCGTTCACCCGACAGATTCCATCCACCAGGCTGATTTCGCCGGGATTGAAGATCTGTGAGGCGGTCAGTTCAATGCCTCGCTCGCGAAGGTTGACCCGCGGCAGTTCACTCATAGGAAACATGCCATCATCAGCAACGGCCGGCATGGAAACTCCAGTGGCACAGAACAGCGCCAGGGCAGTCAATCGGGTCAGTAAACGCATACGGCGAGATCCATGAAGCGGATATCAGGGAGAACGGCCACGCAGAGTCTGATGACAAGCAGTGTCGGGCGACGAAGCGTCAGGCCGCTTTGGCACCGGGCCAGTTCGCCCACCAGGAACGAAACAGTTGCCACTGCGTCTGCAGGAACTGACGCTGGCTATCACTCAGTCGATCGGTGGAATTGAAGTGATGTTCGAACTCCGGATGTCCCTCAAGAACCATCAGGGCCTTGTAGTACAGCACGAGATCCGGACCTTCGTCATAAGTGGACAGGACCATGAGCGCCTCACTGAGCTCCTGCGCCAGTTTTCGGGATGTGGCACAGCCCCGAGCGGCCTGCGTACACAATTCGATCAGCCGCAGCACCTCTTTCGGCAGAGCATTCCCAACCCCCGTAATTGCCCCAGCCGCGCCGCAATTCACGTAGCCGTGGTACACCTGAGTGTCGACGCCGACCATGAGTGTGAGTGCACTGTCGCGGTTGGTGATATGCTCGGCGGCGTAGCTGAGCGACTTCGCGCCGCCAAACTCTTTGAACCCCACCAGGTTTGAGAACTCGGCCCGAAGATCAAAGAACAGGTCAGCCCGAGTTTCAAAGCCATACCATGGGCTGTTGTAAATGACCGCCGGCAGGCCGTCTGCTGCCTTCAGAATGCCGGCAAAGTGATGCCGCTGTGCCGAGGCTGACGAGCCTCGTGAGAGGACACGAGGAATCACCATCAGCCCCGCTGCGCCAACCTTGCGAGCGTGGGCGGCATGCTCCGCTGCCAGTCGCGGATTCTGAGCACCCGTGCCG
>JALQWE010000222.1:0-5871 GCA_023258825.1 Planctomycetaceae bacterium
GGGCTGTTCATGGACTTTGCCAGCAGACGTTCCAGGGCGATCTTCAGAATCAGTGTGGACAAAGCCATCAGTGTGAGCACTGACGCGACGGCGAAGGAGCCCGGGTTGTTGTAATCCTGAAACAGCTTTTCGACTCTCAACGCCATCGTGTAGGTCTCGCGTTCGATGCGTCCGGACGCCACAAACACCGCACCGAATTCCCCGATAGCACGTGCATTGCACTGAATGATTCCGAACAGCAAGCCCCAGCGAATGTTGGGGAGAGTCACTCGCCAGAAGATCTGCCACGGAGAGGCACCCAGGCTGATGGCTGCCAGTTCTTCATCATCACCAAGTGCCTGCATCAGAGGAATCAGTTCACGAGCAACAAACGGGATGGTCACAAACATGGTGGCCAGAACGAGACCTGGCCATGCAAAAATGATTTTCATCCCGAGGGCGTTCAGAATTGGAGCAAAGTAGCCGGTGCGAACGTTGTACAGCAGGACCAGCATCAGCCCGGCGACGATTGGTGAAATGGCAAAAGGCAGGTCCAGCGCCGTGAGCAGCAGTGTTCGGCCGGGAAAGCGAAACTTCGTGATGGCCCATGCGGCTGCTAATCCACACACCGAGTTAATGACAACGGCTGTCGGGACGACCATCAGAGTCAGAAACACGGAATGCCGCGTCTCAGGATCTTCAAACAGGTTCTTCCACCAGCCTGAGAGCCCATCGGCAAACGCCTGCACGAACACGTAGATCAGCGGAATGATGATCAGGATCAGAGCGATGGCCCATGTCAGGCTGATCAGCAGAACTCGAAACCACAACGGCTCATTCGCGACATTGCGACCAGCCGACTTCTGCGTACGGACGGAACTAACGTGCATAGCGGCGGTTCCTTGCCTCGAGCCAGTTGATGATCATCAGAGTGGAAATCGAACCAACCAGAAGAACGACGGCAATAGCGGTGGCTTCTTCGTACTTGTAGTCCTCCAGTCGCGAGTAGATGAGATACGGAGCAATCTCGGACTTGAAGGGGATATTGGTCGAAACAAAGATGATCGATCCGTACTCACCCAGTCCACGAGCGAAGGCCAGCGCGAAGCCGGTGTACAGCGCGGGCATGAGTGATGGCAGAATCACCCGCAGAAATGTCTGCCAGCGACTTGCGCCCAGACATGCGGCCGCTTCTTCGATCTCTCCCTCAAGACTTGCCAGCAATGGCTGCACTGTTCGGACAACAAAAGGCAGGCCGAGGAAGATCAGAATCAGCACGATGGCGAAGCGGGAATACGCGCCTTCGATTCCAAGAGGAACGAGGAACCGTCCATACCAGCCGCTTTTCACATACAACGTGGAGTAGACGAGTCCTGCGACCGCCGTTGGAAGAGCGAATGGCAGATCCACAATGGTGTCGAGCAGAACCCGACCAGGAAAGGAATATCGCACGATGACCCACGCGAAGAGCAGCCCGAGCACGACATCGACGGCCGCGGAAATTGCTGCGGCCGTGAACGTCAGCGTATAAGCCGCTCTCGCCCGATCGGACCATGCGGCCCTGAGAAATTCCTCGGGCGTAAGTGACATCGACTTCGCGACGAGAGCAAGCAATGGCACGAACAGGAGAATCGTGAGCCAGCTGATGGTCACGGCAAGGCTGGGGCCAAAGCCCGGCAGGGGACTTCGCGATTTTCGTGTTCGCGAAGATTTGGAAATCGTCATCAGAATTGCCCTCGAACAGGTATCGTCAGGCGAAGAGGAGCAGACCATCGATTGCCGGTTGAACACATCACAATGATTGCCGTTCGTTCCGCGAAATACGACGACGCTCCAGACGATCAATCTGCACGACAACGCCGTCCTGCACGATGATCTGAACGTGCCCGAATTTCAGATTACGAAGTGACTCGCGGATCTGCGTCAGCATCGGATCCTCGGAGTCTGATGCTGACTCCTGAAATTCTGCGGGCTGACTATTCCGTGTCATGTTTCGGATCCTGAAGCAGGTCAGTTCGTTCCGGGAAGAAATTTCGACTGATTCCTGTCGCTCGCCGATTCCTTCCGTCGGCTCTCGCAAATGGCACCCGTGGCCCATGCCGAATCTGCACGGAAAACAGTTTTCAGGAGAGGCAGTCAGTTCATGCGACAATGCGAGGAAAAGAGTCTTCGGACCTGTGCAGGCTCACGTCCGAAGATGGTTGTTGACGGCTGTGCAGGGTCTATCTGTCGCCTTCGTAGATCCTGTCGAATTCAGCTCCGTCCGCGAAGAATCTGGTCTGAGCGTCATCCCAGTTTGCGGCCACTTTTGTGACAGGAAACAGGCTGATCACCGGGAATGCTGCCGCATTGGCTGCCAGCACTTCCGGATTGCTGGGGCGATAAAAGTGCTTCGCAATGACCGCCTGCCCCTCCGGGGTGTACAGAAATTCGAGGTATTCCTGAGCAACAGAACGCGTCTTCTTCCGGTCCACGTTGACATCCACCAGAGCGACGCAGGGTTCAGCAAGAATGCTGACTTCCGGGAAGACAATCTCAAGCTCACCCTTTGACTCTTCAATTTCCAGATGCGCTTCGTTTTCCCAGGTCAGGTGAACGTCGCCGATGCCTTTCTGAGCGAACGTGGTCGTCGCACCACGCGCGGCTGTGTCGAGCACCGGAACCTGCTTGTAGAGTTGAGTCACAAATTTGCGAGCATCGTCTTCAGTGCCCCCGGCGTTGATCACACTTCCCCATGCTGCGAGAAATGCGAGCTTACCGTTTCCGGATGTCTTCGGGTTTGGAGTGACGATTTCGATATCAGCGCCGGTCAGGTCAGACCACTTTCTGATGTTCCTGGGATTGCCTTTGCGAACGACAAAGACGATGGTTGAGGTGTAGGGTAAACTTCGATTCGGCAACGCATCTTCCCAGCCTTCCCTGATCAACCCTTTCTTTCGCAGCTGATCGGTGTCCGCCCACATCGCAAGTGTCACGACATCTGCGTCCAGGCCATCGATGACCGCGCGAGCCTGACTGCCGGAACCGCCGTGTGACTGCTTGATGGAGACGTTCTTACCGGCAGCCTTCTGCTTCGCAGTAAACGCCTCATTCAGCGATTTCCAAAGCTCACGGGTCGGATCGTAGGACACATTCAGCAGCTCAATCGCATCACCCGCTGGAGCATCGGCTGAGCTTGCTGAGGCAGCAGGAGAGGTTGAATCACTGCCAGCGCAGCCGACGATGATCACGCCTGCGACGAGGGACAACAGCAAACCGAGAGATTTCTTCAGCATGAAAGCCATTCCTAAAAATAACCCACTAAGTGGGTGATACTTATGGCAAAAAAGAAGAAAACTAGATGCCATCCCCGTAATTGAGCTCAGGAGAGAACACTTCTTCCCTCCTCACGATCGCTCCGGCAAACACTGACGAGAGCGTGGCATTGTCCATCATCCGGGCGATGTAGTTTCGGATGTCCAGCATCACTCGGCGAAAGCGACAGACGCTTTCCTGAGAGCAAGGCTCGTAGTCAGTGGTGGAAACACAGGAAATTGGAGCCAGAATTCCGTCGAAATGACGAACAATTTCTCCCATAGTGATTTCTTCGGGGCGTTTTGCCAGAACAAACCCGCCGTCACGTCCTGCGATGCTTTCCACCCATCCGCGAGCTTTCAGGTCGAGCATGATTTGCTCCAGAAAGCGTCGTGGAATGTCATTCTGCTCCGCCAGAGTTCGAATCGAAATCGGTCCCTGCCCCTTGTAGGCCACGAGACTGAATAACGCTCGGAGAGCATAATCTGATTTTCTGGAAAGTCTCATCGACTCAGGCCACCGTGCTCTTGGATAAATATCACCACTTTTGTCGTAGTTTATGTCGGAAGTGAAATTGGTACAAGCGTTCTCCGGCGAAAATCTCAGGTTCGAAGCCTTTGGTTTGAGCAATCTGAGCGGCAATTTGTGCGAAAAGCCGCCTGGTTCCTCGCGGTTTTGATGAACTGCTGATGTTCAGGAACCGCCGACCACTCTGAGGCATCCAGAGATGCTGCAGGTTCCGGGGATAACTCATTCACTGATTTTGAGTGGCGAGCGATTGTTCGACGGCACTTGGCGGCCTGATTCAATGACTCCAGTGGGGTCAGGCGAAGGCGAGGTGATGCTACCTGCTGTTTTTCCCTGCGTCGGAAACGTAGAAAACCGGACTGCCGTTGGTGAAGGGCGTCCGGTTCTCTGGCGGAAAATTTGAGTTAGTGAAACGGCGAGATCATGGAGTCTGAACGACTTCACCATTTCCGCGAGTGATCAGTGCGATGAATGTCGCAAAGTCGATATTCTCGCTGATAAACGTCACGCTGCCGTCACCCAGTGCGAACTGAGCACCACCGGTGTGGAACGAGAACGGCTGACTTGTGCCCTGAACACCGAAGGCTCCATTCGGGTACGTTTCTCCACCGACATCGTAGCCATTTGTGGCGTTGAAGGGTGTAGTTCCGAACAATGACGAGCCGTCTGCCTTCTGGCCGGTCACAAGAACATCACTGGCCGGGCGGCACCAGCCACCTGCGTTGACTCGATTCGCGGGAGGAGCTCCGATTTTTCTGAGCCCTCTGCGGTAGACCGATGGACGACCTGCAGACTCCACAACGGCAATCGTGTTGGAAAGCCCGTCGGTTACGTCTCGGAACTTTGCATCCACGTTCTGAGTGAAGAAGCCGGCATAGTAACTATTGGCCGAATTCGTTGGGTCAGTGAAATCCGGAGTTGCAGGCAGAACTGTTCTTGTGCTTGTATTCACGATGGCTGCGACACCGCGATCAATGCCTTTCGACCATGCATAGTCGGAAATAGAAACCATATTGGCAGCGAAGCCGGTTGGAGTGGTTGTTGGATCGGGGTCGCCGTCCAGCTTCAGGTTTGCCGCGGATGATGGGCAATTGAACGCTGGAACGACCGTGCTGACAGCAGTTCGCATGTTGACATTGGGATCGCTCCACTGCAGCTTCTGGTCATAGAGATTGTAAACGTTTGCCAGTTCCAGTTGGGGCAGTATGCGAGTCATCCCGGCGATGCGTTTGGTGCCTGTGCCCGGAGGTCGATTGCTGGTTGGCAGGCTCTTGTAGGTATCTTCAAAGTTGTGAACAGCGAGTGCAATCTGTTTGAGGTTGTTCTTGCACTGAGTCCGTCTTGCGGCTTCACGAGCCTGTTGAACGGCAGGCAGCAGCAATGCCACGAGGATCGCGATAATGGCGATCACAACAAGCAATTCAATCAACGTAAAACCGCGGCGAGCCCTGATGCTTTGTGGGGCAAGCGGGATGATGGGAAGTCGTTTCACAGTAAGGACCTTTCAGAGAGTGCTTGATCAGAAAATTCATTCAGGGTTCAGAAAAATGCTTCATGAGATCAGTGAGAGGCCTGAACCAGCAGCCGTCATTGCGCTGCTCTCGGGCTGACTGCTGGAGCGACGTGCTCATTTTTTTGTCAGCGAGATTGCGGCGACCCTGGTCTCCGGGGCGTTGACAGTGACGACGATTCCGGAAGCTTCCGGATTGGAGTACTTCTGCGGGAGTACATTGTTGCCGCGAACAGGCCCGCCACCGGTGTCAACAACCTTGAACCAGACGATACCGGCCTTGTAGTCGCCAGCGGGAGCCCCGTCGTTTGCTCCATAGGTTCCCAGCACGAAGCTGCCATCTTCAGAGGTTGTGGCGGACGGTCGGACGGTATCCGGGACTTCGGCGGAGGTGGGGTACAGGGTGATCTGGGCACCGGCGACCGGCTTGCCCTCGAAAGTCACTTGTCCGGAGGCTGGTACCACCACTTCCCACGGTTTCGACGATCCGCCACAGCCGCTGAGCGCGGGTGTGAGCAGCAGGGCGAGGGTACCTGAAGCCACCTTGAAACGTCTGATTG
>JALQWE010000222.1:5921-6414 GCA_023258825.1 Planctomycetaceae bacterium
CACTAATTTTTTCAAAATGAATAGCGACATAGTCGTGTTTATTTAATTCGGCAAAGTGCCACGAGCGGCCAATTCGGGCCCCTTGCATGAAACTCAGGGTGAGATATCGGCAGAAAACAAGCTGAAATACGATGGAAATTAAAAAACACTAACCTGGTCGTGATTGTATTTGGGTTTGACGTACAACGCAAGAGTTTTCTTCATGATTTCTTCGTTGGCCCGATTTGCGATCTGTCATTCCTGTTTTGCGTCAGGTTTCCGTCAGATTCCGCCGCCGCTGACACTGCCTTGTGTCTGCCGACGTGCCTGAGAAATCTGGCTGTCCGGAGGCACGCGTTTTGTCAGCCACACGTTGCCACCAATCACCGAACGGGCTCCGATTGCGGCTTCAGGTGCCAGGCACCTGAGCTGTGCCGTAACGTGAAATGGTCGTGTTTTTCCATGTTTTTTTCCGAGAACAGGACTGAGACGGGATTGTGGGGGTTTGGTCTAT
>JALQWE010000223.1 GCA_023258825.1 Planctomycetaceae bacterium
ATAGTCAGAGATGTTTCGCTCAGCTGGAATCTGTTCTATTCCGCCATGACAAAGATTCCAGCCGTTGTTGTGGCCTGGCGAGACCGTATGGAGAAATTTGAGTTTTCGCGGTTTAACAAACCGGAAGAGAACACCCTCAAGTGGTCCTGTCCGACAGAATTGCTCCCCACACCGATCGCCACGGTCGCTGCGAAACCAATGGCGGCACCAATGCTGCGAATACCCCTGATTTCTCTGTGCCTGCTGATCGTGGCATGTGCCTGGGTCTTTCGAACTCGCGGGACTCGCCGCTGGGCCATTTCAATGCCTCTTGTCTTGATGGCCGCAGTCAGTTGGAACGTTTCCACATTGTCGGTCCCCCATCCATGGAAGCCATTGCCCGAGTTGAGCACCGCCGAGTCCGACTCCGCTTTTCAGTCACTGCTTCAGGGCATGTATCGCTCGCTGGATTTTGGCACAGAGGACCGCGTCTATGACGCGCTCGCAGCGTCCGTGGAGGGAGAGTTGCTTGAGGACTTATACCTGCAACTTCTGGAGAGCCTGAGAGTGCGCGAACAGGGTGGCGCCGTTGCTCGCATTCGGGAAGTCAAGTCGGACGCGGGCGAGGTGTTGCCTCGAACGCAGTCAACTGCAGATGTGGAGTGGCCCGGATTTCGGTATCGGGCGCGCTGGACCGTGGCCGGCACCGTCGAACATTGGGGGCACATCCACGAACGCCAGAATCAATTCGATGCGGCCTTCACCATCGAGCCACGAAATGGTACCTGGAAGATCACCCGCATGGACATCCTCGGCCAGGAACAGAAGTCCGCAAAAACAAGTCTGCGGAAGTTCTGAAACAGTCCACGAAGACGCAGGCGGGAAAACGCAACCGCAGACCGCTGAGGCTTCTGGGCATTTCGGAGTGACTGGGAGCCGTCCAGCGGCACAACCCGAGTTCGGTTATTGTTCCGGAGGAGTACTGTCCGGATCGTTCTCGATCACGTACGTCTCACCATGCACTTCCACTGTATCACCGGCGCGCAGCTTTTTTCCTCGCCGCGTTTCAACTGCACCGTTGACGGTCACGGCCCCGGATTGAATCAATCGCTTGGCTTCACCACCAGATGAGACGACCTGAGCCAGTTTCAGGAACTGATCCAGTTCAATGAATTCCTGAGGATGACGGATTTCTTCCTGCTCAGACATGAACCAACCTGCTTTTCACCGGGAACGGACAACCTACGGGCCTGAAGGAAGGGCCATCTGTCCTTGCGGCAGATCAGCCGCAGTCAAAGCCCAGCGACACCGCGAGAGGAAAGCGTACGGCGACGCGTCAGAAAATGCACGGCGCTGACCGCTGGAATTCCGGGATTGGCAAAACCGACGACCTGCAACATTCAGCCTCAGGCTACCATTGAGCCACTGGACCGCGCGGAACCGCGACCTCCACGTCCGAGAGAACTCCGGTGCGATTGCCATCGACGGGGCCCTCTTCCCGAATTTGTGCCATCAGTGCCGTCATTTCTTCCAGTGTACAAACGGATTGAAATTCGCCGCGCAGCTTTTTGCGAACCCGCATGCCTTTGAGGTACCAGTGGGCCATTTTGCGAAACAGCACGAGGCCTCGTTCGCAACCAAATCGCTCTTCAAGGAACGAATACTGGTACAGCATCAGCGACAATCGCTCGTCAAATGTGCCCGCAGGTGCATAGTGGCCTGTCGCTTCCCATTCTGCCAGTTGTCGAAATATCCACGGATTGGCCAGAGCAGCGCGGCCGATCGAGACCGCATGACATCCGGTTTCCTGAATCATTCGAGCCGCATCAGCGACCGAGCGCACGTCGCCATTGCCGACGATCGGAATCCGTTCGACAGCCTCCACCACCGCTCGAATCCCGGGAAGTGAGACGGAACCGCTGAATCCCTGCTCACGCGTTCGACCATGGATGGCCACCGCAGCGACTCCGATTTTTTCGAATTCTCGCGCGAAAAACGGCGCAGTCAGCGTGGATGCATCCCAGCCCAGACGCATCTTGACCGTGACGGGCACAGACACGGCTTCCACCACTGTTTGCGCCAGGTGCAGAGTGCTTGAGGTGTTGCACATCATTCCCGCCCCGGCACCGGCACCAGCAATCCGATTGACCGGACAGCCCATATTGATGTCGATTGTGTCCACACCCAGTTCTACCAGAAATCGGGCCGCGTCAGCCATGATCTCTGGCTCACTGCCAAAAATCTGCACCGCGAACGGGCGATCCTCCGGATGCGTTTCGACCATCTGCAGAGTGCGTTCGTTACGAGTCAGTAAAGCACGAGCATTCACGAGGTCGGTTGTGGCCAGCCCCACTCCGCCAAGGCGTCGCACAATTCGGCGAAAAGGCAGCGTCGTATACCCGGCCAGCGGCGACAGCAGATAACGTGACTGCAGTGGCAAGGCCCCGTAAAATACAGGCCCACGAAACTCAGGACGCGGGACACTCGTCGCCAAACTTGCAGGCGATACAGTGCCCACCGCGTCTGCTCGAAACACATCCGGGATTGCATTACGAATGACAATGGCTCCTGAAGAGCTCGCGTGTACGCGTTGAATCTGTCGCTGGCTCGTCTGCATAAAGGCAGGCGGCCATCGATCGAAGGAAAGTGGCCTGCGAGTTTCGCAGTCTAAAGGGCGATGATGCGATTTTCATCCGGAATTCCGGACTTCTCAATTCGGCAGTGAAACTCTTACGTGATTTGCGGTTGCCGCCCTGCACCGGTCCAGAGAAACGACAGCTCTCAATGGACTTTTTCGCGGGTGACAAGCAGCCGGCTCTGTTCAGTTTTCAGGACATTTGAACTTCGTTGAGTCGTCCGGCTGCGACATAAGGCAGGAAAAATCAATCAGGAAAAACGACGGACGAGGCTGATTTTCTGGTTGTTGATTAGCGTTTCTGTGGGAACTCTGCGTATCCTGCGATGAAAGGCCGGTGATTTTCCGTGCCTGCTCGTTTTTCAGATGACAGAGTCAGCTACGATCTGCAGGAGACTGCGATGGCCCTTTCTGTTCTGGAACGTCCCACCCTTGTGCTCAACCGTAACTGGCAGCCCATTGCGGTCTCCACGGTCTCACGGGCACTGGTTAAGGTCTGGAACCAATCCGCCAGGATTGTCGACCCTGCAGATTTCCAGCTTTATTCCTGGGAAGACTGGTCTCAACTGCAGCCAGCAGACGGAGACCCGGTCATCGCAACGCAGTGGATGAGCCTGCGAGTTCCTGAGGTGATCACCCTCACTCGCTACGATCGCTTGCCAATCCGGATTGTGGCCTTCAGTCGGCGTAACGTTTTCAAGCGGGACGGATTTACCTGTCAGTACTGCGGCTGTCGCCCCGGCAGTGAAGAATTGACGATTGATCACATCCTGCCCCGATCACGCGGTGGAATTTCCTGTTGGACCAATTGTGTGCTGGCCTGCATTGACTGCAACACTCGCAAGGCTAATCGAACCCCGGAACAGGCCGGCATGCCCCTGCGGCAGCAACCGCTACGCCCGATCTGGAATCCGCTCTACGCACCCCATGGTGTGCGAATCGAAAGCTGGTCGAAATTCGTCAGCGAAGCGTACTGGAACGTCGAACTGGAAGAGCACTAGCGGAGTAGTACAGTGGGTGAATCCCGCTCCAGAAGTTACACCGTACGGTGAACTGAAGATGTGCTCGTTCCCGTCGACTGCTGGTTCTCCGGTACACTGTAGAATGTGACGCACCACGGTTTTGTTCCGTCGTTGGGAATTCGTCGGAATTTTCCTGCCGGCGCACGCATGACAGCCGTGGGTTGCTGGTTACACTATGGCTCCTTGACATCACCCTCCACGGACTCTTCACGGATCTCCACTGACCATGACTGCACGGCAGGATTCCCGCCAGATTGAACGCATTCGTTGCTCCATCCTCTCAAATTCCCGCGAAGCTGCGCGCCGGGTTGCCGGGGAAATCGCAACCTTGATCCGGATTCGTCAGGCTGAGGGGCGGACTTGCGTGCTCGGGCTGGCCACAGGGTCCACGCCCACCGGCATCTACGCCGAATTGATCCGACTGCATCGCGAAGAAGGCCTGTCCTTTCGCAACGTGGTGACGTTCAATCTCGACGAATACTATCCGATGCAGCCAGAGGATGTCCAAAGCTACGTACGGTTCATGAAGGAGCATCTGTTCGATCACATTGACATCTCTCCGGAGAACGCCAACGTGCCCGATGGCACAATCCCGATGGAAAGTGTCAACGACTACTGCCGCGATTACGAAGCAAGGATCGCGGCTCTGGGAGGCATCGACATCCAGATTCTTGGCATTGGTCGCACAGGTCACATCGGATTCAACGAGCCCGGGTCAGACCTGACAAGCCGGACTCGCATGATCACCCTCGACACCGTCACTCGTGTCGATGCCGCCAGTGACTTCTTCGGTACGGAAAACGTCCCTCGTCGTGCCATCACCATGGGCGTTGGCACCATCCTCGAGGCCCGCAAAATCTTTATTCTTGCCTTCGGAGAAAATAAGGCGACGATCGTCGCCAAAACGGTCGAAGGCGAAATGACCTCCACCATCCCGGCCACTTATCTGCAGCGTCATCCAAACACCGAATTCCTGATGGATACAGCGGCCGCTGCCAACCTCACTCGTGTTCGCTCCCCATGGCTCGTCACCGAAGTGGCCTGGGATCCTTTGTTGATCCGTCGAGCTGTGATCTGGCTGTCAGAAAAGGAAGGTAAGGCCATCCTCAAGCTGACTGACTCTGACTACAACGAAGGCGGCCTTCAGGACCTCCTCGCAGAACATGGTTCCGCTTACGAAATTAATCTCAAAGTCTTTCGTCATCTTCAGGGCACGATCATCGGCTGGCCCGGCGGAAAACCTGACTCCAGGAAAAGCCCGGGAGACCGACCGCAGCCGTTCGACCATATCTTTCCCAAAAGAGTCCTGTGCTTTTCACCCCACCCGGATGACGATGTCATTTCGATGGGTGGCACACTGATTCGGCTCGCCGATCAGGGACACGACGTGCATGTGGCCTATCAGACGTCCGGAAACATCGCCGTCTTCGATGACGACACTCTCCGCTTCACCGAATTCGTCTCGGATTACTGTGCAGCCTTCGGACTGCTGTCGGACAGAATTCGGGAACTCGAAGACCACGTGGAAGAGTTTCTGCGTCGCAAGCTTCCGGGACAGGTGGACAGCCCTCAGGTGCAGATGATCAAAGGGCTGATTCGTAAAGGAGAAGCCGTCGCCGGAGCACGCTGCTGCGGAATTCCGGCGTCTAATCTCAGCTTCCTCAATATGCCATTTTACGAAACGGGCGGCGTCAAGAAGAAACCGCTCGGAGATGCAGATATTCAGATCATCACGGACCTGCTGCGACGCCTCAAGCCTCACCAGATTTACGCCGCAGGAGATCTCACCGATCCGCACGGAACTCACCGAACCTGCCTCAAAGCCATCATCCTCGCATGCGATAAGTGCCGCCACGATGACTGGTTCCGCGAATCTGAAGTCTGGCTGTACCGCGGAGCATGGCAGGAGTGGCCTGTACATCAGATCGAAATGGCCGTTCCGCTCAGCCCCGAAGAAGTGCGGCAGAAACGTGACGCCATCTTCAAGCACCAGTCCCAGAAAGACCGCGCTCTCTTCCCGGGATCCGACGCACGCGAATTCTGGCAACGCGCAGAAGCCCGAAACGCCGCAACCGCCGCCAAATACGACAAACTCGGACTCGCAGAATACGAAGCCATCGAAGGCTTCGTCCGCTGGGACGGCATCTGGGGCCTGAACGACTAAAGCAGGCAAAGAATCCCCACTCCTGTGGGGATTCTTATTTCGCGCGTCCACTCAGGTACCATGCACCTGCGCACTTTGCAATTTACCAAAACGGGTCTCCCTTACACAGATGAGATACCGCATCCCCGTCCCGAAATTGACAGCTCACCCTGAGCCTCAATCAGTGATCCGGGACATGTTTCCTGCGGGATTCCGGACTGCATCCTCGCCCGCCGTGATAAGACGGATAAACTGCGAGGTCAACCTTGCGTCGCAGGGGTCGAAGATGAATGGACGTTCAGCGTGCACAACACCCAACAATCCACAGCGACAACAACCACGCTTCAAGCGAAAGTGGTTTGCAAAGGCATGCTGTAGGATCGGTCGCAGGAAAATCGAAACCGCTGAGCTCAGGCCTTAACCGAGCTGATTCGCAACACGATTCGCTCGCCGCAATGTCCCAACACCAGAAAGCACTTCTGGCCGTCCTGCCTCCGTGCGAAATCGCCGGCGGAAGTTACGCACCAGATCCAGCCACGATTCAACCGTGCAGTCCAACCGGTCCAGAATCGGTTTCAGGTCGCTGGAAATCACCCCCGGCTTGTCTCGCCGCAACTGACGGCCAGTCCAGTCC
>JALQWE010000224.1 GCA_023258825.1 Planctomycetaceae bacterium
GACAACGCGCCAGCTCTTCCTCCGTCTGCCGGATAATCTGCATGGTGCGGTAAAGGGCAAGCACAGCGTGGGAGGACATGAATGGTGGCTCCTTCGGGAAAGCCAGAACAGAAATCCGGAGTCAGCAGAACGACCGGTGCCATGGGAGAGCTTCCGGCGTACTCGTATCCTGATCGGATCGTCGCCTGCACTCAAGTCCCGCAACCGTCACTCCACCCAGTTCCGGCAGATTCCCGCGGCCACCAGCGCGATTGCACCGGCCGATTCACGACGTTTTGGCCACCACTCGTCAGGGGCAGGAGACTTCAAGGATCGTCAGACGCTCTAGGGGAAAGACCCGCACCTGCTCACTGCAGGCCGGCAGAAGGACGGTTTTTCCGGTTTCCAGCGAGGCGTCACCCGTTGAAGTTTCCACTCGGGCACTTCCACTCAACGTCATCAGAATTCTGAAACGGCGATCCGACGGAATTCCAAAGGGATTGACACTTTCATGACGACGAATCACAAAGAACGGGCACCGCACCAGCTCTTCGAAGGCGTGATCATTGTCACAAAGAGACACCGGGACCACCGGATTGACAGGTCCCCGCTCGAAATCCGTGCAGGCAATCGATTCGTCCACGTGGATCGGTCGGGCCTGCCCGCTGGCATCCAGTCGGCCCCAATCATGCAGACGAAAGGTCAGATTGCTCTGTTGCTGAATCTCGGCGAGCACAATTCCCGGCCCCAGCGCATGCACCGTACCAGCCGGCACAAAAATACAGTCGCCAGCCGCTACAGGAATGATGTGCAGCAAGTCCTCAAGATCACAGCCACCAAGAGCCCCACGCAATTGTTCAGCCGTAACTCCGGCACGCAGTCCCGCCGCGATTCGACTGCCGGCGTCTGCCTGCAGAATGATCCACGATTCCGTTTTTCCGTTCTCATGCAGATGAAATGATTTCGCCTGCACGTCATCCGGATGCACCTGCAGAGACAGCCAGTCGTTGGCGTCCAGAAACTTGATCAGCAGCGGAAACTGGGAGAGTCCGGCGTGACGCCCCAGCAGCGGTTCCGGGTACTGACGCACCAGTTCCGGCAACGTAACGCCTGCCAGCGGGCCACTGGCCACACGACTGGTGCCGTCCGCGTGGTCCGCAATCTCCCAACTCTCAGCGAAGTCCGGCTCGGGACCGATCGACTTGCCCAGCAGGGTCTGCAGTTTCCGTCCGCCCCAGCGAATACGACGCAGCACTGGCTCAAAAATCAACGGTGGAAGTCGTGTCCCGCGACTCATGGTAACGTCCGCGTCATGCTGAGAAACTGGTTCGGAGAGAGGTACCTGACCGGAATAAACTGTACACACGGAAGCTTTGCCGGACTCGGAAATTTCCGAATCCACCACACACTGCACTTTTCCACCCCCGCCAACTCGCTACCCTTCCCTTTTCGGGCTTTGCAGGCCTCAGACTTTCAGATCGGTTGCCTGCATCGGCTGAATTGCCGGGCTTACGTCCGCTGCCGTCGACTGATCGATTTACGCACTTGCAGGAAAACGCTGATGAGCACGTTTGAAGGGGTTGCCGTCGTTAAAGCGGCTAATGTTTACTTTGACGGAAAAGTCACCAGTCGGACGGTGCAGTTCCCGGATGGCAGCATCAAGACTCTGGGAATCATGCTGCCCGGTGAATACAAGTTCAACACCGGAAAACCGGAACTGATGGAGATTCAGAGCGGTGAACTGACCTGGTGCCCGGCTGACTCGACAGAGTGGCGTTCTGTTCAGGGTGGCCAGGAATTTCACGTCGCCGGAAATTCCAGTTTCCAACTGAAGGTCACAAAGGTCACGGATTACATCTGCTCGTTCCTGTAACAATACGAGATTGTGGGTGCTCGCCTGATTCTTTCAGGTGCCGTGCAGCACGACAAAACGCGATCAGCCCAACGGTCCCGGGCTGGCTTTCGCTATTGCAGCCCGCAGAAGTGGTCCGGCGGGTGTGGCCTGGGCAGGTGCACCTGCAGGCATGCAGATTCCGTGGTGATTCATCGCAGTTTGATTGCAGAGCTGATCGCAGTGTCATCGCAGAGCCGGGCAGAGCAAAACTGCCCGGCTCTGTTCGTGTCCACGCACCGTCGTTCCATCGCCAATCCGCCCCGCTGACAACGCGGCCGGAACAGCCATCCAGCCTCAGGGCCTGACGCCGTTCACCATGGTGGAATCGCCATTGGTCCGCCGATCCGAGTCCGCTCTGTTGAGCGCCTTCAGATAGGCCTGGGCTGCCGCTTCGATGATGTCTGTACTGACACCCTTGCCGGAATAATGGCGTCCCGACACATCAATCGTCACTCGCACCTCGCCCAGCGCGTCTTTCCCTTCTGAGATACTCTTCACGTCGAATTCTTCCAGCCGGGCACTGAGCCCCATGATCCGTTCCATCGCCCGGAACACCGCGTCAATCGGCCCATCCCCGGTTGCCGCATCACACACCGGCTCCTGCGATTCACACTGCAGTTCCAGAGTCGCTGTGGGAATCATGCCGGTTCCGGCAGAGGTGTGAAAACGCCGCAGCGTCCAGCGTTCTGAAACATCGTTCAGGCGATTCTCAATCAAGGCCGTGATGTCGGCGTCGTAGATTTCCTTTTTCTTGTCTGCAAGGGCAATGAAGTCATCGAACGCCCGCTGAAGCGCCGCGTCGTCCAGCGTAAATCCCAGTTGAATCACGCGATCGCGAAATGCGTGTCGCCCGCTGTGTTTGCCCAGAACCAGGTTTTGCCCAACGTAACCGACATCCTCCGGACGCATGATTTCGTACGTCGAACGTTCCTGCAGGACACCGTGCTGGTGAATCCCGGCTTCGTGAGCAAAGGCATTCTGCCCCACGATCGCTTTGTTACGCTGGACCTTCATGCCAGTGATCGACGACACGAGGTGGCTGGTGGGATAGAGCCGCTGTGTGTTGATGTTGGTATGGCACTTGTAGTAGTCACCGCGAGTCCGCAGGGCCATCACGATTTCTTCAAGTGCCGCATTGCCCGCGCGTTCTCCAAGACCGTTGATGGTGCATTCCACCTGACGCGCTCCAGCCTCGATCGCCGACAGACTGTTGGCTACCGCCAGGCCGAGGTCATCATGGCAGTGCGCACTGATGATGGCCTGCCCAATGTTTGGAACATGCTGCTTCAGATGAGAAATGACGCGGAAATAATGGCTGGGTGTCGCATAGCCAACAGTGTCCGGAATGTTGACCGTCGTCGCACCGGCGGCAATCGTTTTCTCGACGACTTCACAGAGGAAATCCAGCTCCGTTCGCACCGCATCTTCAGGAGAAAACTCGATGTCGTCACAGAACTCCTTCGCCAGCTTCACAGAGCTGACCGCCCGCTCGATGATCTGTGCCTTGTCCATCTTCAACTTGAATTCGCGATGAATCGCACTGGTCGCCAGAAACACGTGAATCCGACGCTTCTCGGCTGCGGCAAGAGCCCCCTTGGCTTTGGCAATGTCGTCTTCCCGACTGCGGGCCAGAGCACAGATGGTCGTCCGGTCGCCGAACCGTGCGGCAATCTCGGAGACCGCGTCGAAATCTCCCGGCGACGCAATCGGAAACCCCGCTTCAATAACGTCCACACCCAGTTCCACCAGAGCTCGGGCGACTTCCAGCTTTTCACGAGTATTCATGCTGCAGCCGGGAGATTGCTCCCCGTCGCGCAACGTCGTGTCAAAAATCACAATTCTGTCACCAGTCATCACAACAACTCCGAAATTTCGGGATGATTTGTTCCGAGCGACCGCAGAAATTCAAACCCCGGCCTGTTGCAGTATTTTCGGCGACCGCCGCAGACCTCACGCAACCGAAACACTGCGAAACACAATAAAAAAACCCTGAGGAATCGACCTCAGGGTGTGCTGAATGGTTTGCAGACTCACCCGAGGCCTCACTGAGGAAGCAGAAGAAGGCTCAGGTTAATCAGCAGGAAACGCATGACACTGTCTTCCGTCGTCCGGAATTTGTTGTACGTCAGACACACCCAACATTCGCGATTGATGCCCAACCACAGGCAACTCGCTGGTTGAAAGACTATCTGTCCCACGCTATGCCGTCAACGATCTGCGGGCGAGAAATAGGCCGGATCTGGAAACGGCAACACAAGAAACTCGTATCAAAAGCGATCGGACGGGGCCTGGGGGAACGCGGGAAACGAACACAAGTCGGATTCGTCAGGAAAGCAATTGGAAAGATGCACAGGCTTTTCTAACGAATCAGACCGGGGCCCTGCGGAAGTTCCGTACTGAATTGAGGCGTTGTGCCAGAAGCGTTGAATTTGCCAGATCGAACTGGCGCCTTTGGGTCTCAGCTCCCCTCAACGGCCGACAACAGGTCGTCACCGCTTTCCTGATCCACGGTCGCAGCGGCTTGCTCATCGCTCACGTAAACCGAGTCTTCGAGTTGCTTCACAACGATCTCGCGGCGAGCAATTCTGACGGACGGCGGAGCTTCGATTGATAATCGAACACGCCCTCCGCGCACCTGAGTGACCGTGACACGAATGTCCCCGGCAATCTGAATGGATTCACCCACTTTACGACTGAGCACAAGCATCTGACACCTTCCTTTGTCGAACACCGCACCGTCCGAGATACTGTTCAGGCCGCGGAGACATGTCAGTCGCAGGGAACGCTCCAGGCTCCTTCAGCCTGCACGCCCACCACACGAATCGATCGCCGCCCCGGCCCATCTCCAGGCAGGCGTCCCGCCCCCGCTGCCTCGAATTTCGGAGTGCCCACCTCCGCAGACACCAAACCGCTGACACGAAGGCGTCATTGCAGATTACGCAGGCTGGTGGGTGTAATTCGAGAAAAATTGAGGAAGATCGGACGTTTTCCTCGTTTTTTCCAGGATTCCCTGAACGCGTTCTTCCCCGCGGCGGAGAACGAGCATGGGTGGCCCCGGGCCACCCGCAGCCTCCGACTGCCCTGGCCGGGCCACTGTCCGAGTTCGGTGGAGCTGACGGATTGATCGTTTCCGATCAATCCAGTCCACTGCGGTCAGGCCAGTCAGCGCACGAGTGTCGCTCGAGCAAGTTCATTCCGAAATGCCAGATGCGGCCCGCGCTGCCGCCTGCCAAAACGACTGTCGCACACGACTGCCGCGGCGATTGAAACCCCATCCTTCATCCACAACCCCTGATCTTTAATCCACTTGCGCCACACAGCAGCCGTGCGGCACGTCGTTTGCATTCAGGTGACCCGAAGAATTTTCTCTGCCACTCTGGACATACTGGCACACTTCTGAACAGCAACCTGTCAGCCGTTGTGATGGTGATGTCTGGTGATTGGACGCAGGCGACATAAAGTTAGAGTGAAAAGACTGAGGAGAAGCCGTGGCTAAGTTACTGACGTTCGATGAAGAGGCCCGTAAGAGCCTGCTTTCCGGCGTTTCAAAGCTGTCGAAGGCTGTTGCCAGCACGTTGGGCCCACGCGGCCGCAACGCGGTTCTGGACAAGGGGTGGGGCGCCCCGAAGGTCACCAAGGACGGTGTGACAGTTGCCGAAGACATTGATCTGGAAGATCCCTACGAGAACGTGGCTGTGCAGCTGGTGAAGGAAGCGGCTTCCAAGACCAACGACGTGGCCGGTGACGGAACCACAACGGCAACCGTTCTGGCTGAAGCCATGTATCGGGCTGGTCTGAAGTACATCGCGGCCGGTGCTGACGCAATGGCACTCAGCCGTGGCGCTCAGAAGGCTGTCACTGCGGTCATCGACGCTCTGCAGAAGATGGCAAAGCCTGTGAAGGCCACTGACAAAGAGTCCATCGCTCGCGTGGCCACGATCGCTGGCAACAACAGCACAGAAATCGGCGAGATCCTCGCTGATGCGCTGTTGAAGGTCGGCAAAGACGGTGTGATCACCGTCGAAGAAGGACGGCACGTCAGCACAGAAGTTGATCTCGTCGAAGGCATGCAGTTCGACCGCGGATACCTGTCTCCGCACTTCATCACCAATGAAGACGAGCAGGAAGTGGTTCTGGAAAACTGCCGGATCCTGTTGCACGAAGAAAAGATCAGCACAGCCAAGTCTTTGGTCCCAGTGCTGGAAGCCATCAGCAAGGGCAACGTGCCACTGTATCGCGGAAGAAGTCGAAGGCGAAGCGCTCGCCTCGCAACGCTGGTCGTCAACAACATCCGTGGCATCCTCAAGACCTGCGCCGTCAAGGCGCCGGGCTTCGGCGACCGCCGCAAGGCCATGGCGTCGGCCAGATCCCGGCTTTGGCCACCGTCGTACTGGCGGATGGCAGCCCTTTCCAGCCACAGTTCTTGCAGGTGTTCAGGCAAACGCTTGACCATGGAAGCGACGACAGGATCAATGGGTGGGGTGCGGGTCAAATGGGTTTCCTTTCTGGGTTGGGGTCTGCTT
>JALQWE010000225.1:0-6108 GCA_023258825.1 Planctomycetaceae bacterium
ATCTGCGTTTGACATTCCGTCCGAATGCGGGAGCGTCAATTCTCGATTCGGCTGTGAATCAGCCATCGCAGCGATTTGACGGTGACCATGACGGCCGAGAAGGCGGCGTCTTCAACTTCTGGTTCCGGGCGGTCGGTGCCGGTAACCTGCATGTCGTTGACAAAGCAGCCAAAGCCGGTGGTAACATCACGAATCTGTATACGACCATTCAGGCCGCATTTGCAGCGGCTCAGGCCGGCGATGTCGTGCGAATTGTCGGCAACGGCGGGACCGACGGTCTGGTCTCGACCAAAGGGGACAACGTGCCCTTCCAGATCGGTCTGGATGATTCCGGATTTGAACTGGCCGACGGCGGCAGCATGGACATCCCGAAAGATGTCATGGTGATGATCGATGCCGGAGCCATTCTGAAATTCCAGGACTCTCTGATTGGTGCTGGAAGTTCATCGCTGACGGTTGACCGGGGCGGTGCGTCGCTGCAGGTGCTGGGGACACCATTCCAGGATGTCACGATGACATCGTGGCGTGACGAAACAATTGGTGGCGATACGACACCAATTCCGACGACTCCTAAAGCGGGCAACTGGGGCGGTATCGTGTTCCGCCGCGATGTGGACAACGACGAAGGCCGGATCAACTACGAGCGTTCCGGCATTTTCATGGACTACGTGGCCTACTCGTCGATGTCCTACGGCGGGGGCAAACTGGAAGTCGACTCTGTCGATCAGATTGTCAGCCCGATTACGCTGATGGAAGCGCGACCGGGAATTTACAACAACCTGATCACACTCAGCGAAGACTCAGCGATCTCCGCTGACCCGGACAGCTTTGAAGAGACTACGTTTTCTGCGCCGGCCTTCCAGAACGTCGCATTCACTCCGGATTACAGCCGCGTTGGACCGGACATTTTCGGCAATCGTCTGGTCAACAACTCCAATAACGGCCTGTTCATTCGTATTCAGACGGCGCCCGGAGCCCCGACAAAGCAGATGACGGTCACAGGTCGATTTGACGACCGTGACATTGTGCACATTATTTCCGAGAACCTGACGGTTCAGGGCACTCCAGGCGGCCCGTTCCTCGAAGTGAACGCTCCTCCTGTGATTCTGGTCACACTGACGCCGTCCGCCACAGGCGGCACGTTAGCGGCCGGGACCTACAACTATCGCCTTGTGTATGTGGATGCAGCGGGCAATCAGAGTCCAGCATCGCTGGTCACTCGTTCCACGACGCTGGCCACCAGCGGTGGCTCGATCACCCTTGGAAATCTTCCCCCGGCAGTGGCTCCTTACACGTCTCGTCGCCTGTACCGATCTGAAGACTCCGGTGGCGGTAACTACACGTTGATTGCCACGTTGAATTCATCCTCCACCAGCTATGTGGACAACGGAACCACGCTGACGGGCATTCTTGACACGACTCTGATCGGTCGCAATCGTGCTCGCCTGGATGCCAGCCTGGTCATTGATCAGGACCTGATCATCAAATTGGAAGGCGCCCGGATTGAAGTCGGTATCGGCGCCCAGTTGATCGCGGAAGCAGTGTCCGGACGTGAGATCATCGTCACGTCCCGCCTCGATGATCGGTATGGTGTCGGTGGCACGTTTGATACGAACAATGACGATCGCCTCGGTGTGAATGAGATTTCTCCGAACAGAACGTCAGGGAACGGCTTGTGGGGCGGTATCTATCTTGCACCCGGAGCTACGGGTAGCATCGATTACGCTCTGGTGACTTTTGGTGGAAATGTGATTCCCATCGACGGCAACTTCGCCGGCTTCAACGTCGTGGAAGCCCATCAGGCGGATCTGCGCATCAGCAACAGCGTCTTTGAAGAGAATCGGGACGGTACCGGTGGCACCGCACCAGCATCACGTTACGGTCGCACAGCGAACGCCTCGGGAACCATCTTCGCACGAGGGGCTCAGCCTGTTCTGATCAATAACATTTTCCGTGACAACTCGGGGCCCGTACTTTCGATCAACGCCAACTCAATGACGACCGCGTTCCAGGGAGATTACGGTCGTTCCACAGGTCTGAATCAGGCATTCGCCGGCTACAGCTCCAATCAGGGACCACTGATTGTCCGCAACCTGCTGGGCCGCAATGCGGTGAACGGCATTGTTGTCCGTGGCGAAACGCTGACAACTCAAACTGTCTGGGACGACACAGACATCGCTCACGTTGTGCTGAACGAAGTCGTGATTCCCAACTTCCATACATTTGGCGGTCTGCGTCTGAACAGTTCGCCTGACGCCAGCCTCGTCGTGAAGCTTTCCGGAGCGAACGCGGGGTTCACAGCGGGCGGCAAGCCGCTGGACATTGACGATCGCATTGGTGGCATTCTGCAGGTCGTTGGTCAGCCGTATTTCCCGGTCATTCTGACGGCTCTGGCAGACGACTCCGTCGGGGCCGGTTTCGGATTGGACGGCCTGCCAATGAAGGACACCAATGCGAATGGTGCCAGCACGGGAACACCGGGAACATGGCGCAGTGTCCGTATTTCGCAGTATGCCCACGACCGAAACGTCGAAGTTTACAACGAGCGTGAAACGGTCAGCGAGACTGCACCGGGGACCAATGCCACAGCTCGTATGGCCGAGTTTCTGGGTGAACTGGGACGGCAGAACTTCATCGTCCTGAATCAGGACGGAACCACCACCACTCAGAATTCCGGTGACGAAAATCTGCGGCTCGGCTTTGAAGTTCACGGGACCATCAACGCGCCGGGTGACGTGGACGTTTACAGCTTCTCCGGCACAGCCGGCAGTGAAGTCTGGATTGATGTGGATCGAACGACGCATTCCCTCGACACGGTCGTGGAACTGATCACGTCAACCGGAACGATTCTGGCCCTGTCCGACAGCACACTGGACGAAACATCAAATCCGTCCCTGCTGTACAAATCCAGTTCTCTGGTGCAGGCAGCCACACTGAACAAGTCGCAGTACCTGAGCGACGATCTGTACGGCACCAATCAGAAAGATGCAGGGTTCCGCGTTGTGCTGCCGGGTACCGTTGGCACCACGGGCACCTACCAGGTACGAGTGCGGTCCAGCAATATTGATTCCCTGAATCCGTCTGCGAACCGCGCAGATCTGACCAATGCCTCGAAGGTCTTCAACGGCCTGACATCCGGTAGTTACCAGTTGCAGATTCGTCTGCAGGAAACCGATGAACTGCCGGGCACGACAGTTCGCTATGCAGACATTCGCTTTGCAACCAATGGGATCGAGGTCTTCGGGCAACCTGTGCATTCCCCGCTGAGCGGTGAATATGCAGAAAGCACCTTCCCGAACGACACGGCCCTTGCCAGCGGCAATCAGGACGTAGGCAACCTGCTGAATACGGATCGAGCGACGGTCGCCATTGCCGGACGCATCTCAGCGCCGACAGATGTCGACTTCTATCGCTTCAGTGTGACCTATGACGATATTCAGCAGATTCCGGGACACACAAATCCGGATCGGTTTGCGTCGGTGACCTTTGATGTGGATTACGCAGACGGAATGTCCCGGGCGAACCTGCAGGCCCACGTGTTCAACGCACGTACCAATGAATTGATCCTGACAGCGCGAGATTCCAACATTTCCGAAGATCAGTCGGGTCCGCTGGAAGGAGCGGACATGGACAATCTGAGCCGTGGAAGTGTCGGGCAGCTGGATCCATTCATTGGACCGTTCGAACTTCCTGAGGGTGATTATTACCTGGTGGTTGCACCACATTCGATGATTCCGTCAGTTCTGAATCAGACGATGGTCGCAAACCCGGTCAGCACGGAGGTGCGACTCGAACCCGTCCCGGCGGTACGACGCATTTTCGACGAGCACTTTGGTGCCGGGGGGAACTCTGTCTCTCCTGTGTACGAGTTTGCTGACGGCGAGCAGGGCCAGAACTCGATCAATTATCACCTTGGAGACGTTCCTCTGTTCGTCAGCGACGGTCGAAACGTCTACATCTTCAATTCTTTCACCGGTACCCGCGTCAATGTGGTTGGCGACACCGGTGTGCCGCATTCTGAAATCATGATGCGGCAGGACGGCGAGTTGTACGGCTGGCGAGCCACGGGTGGTACGGACGCATCCGACAGCACGTACTTCCAGATCAATACCGGTACTGCTGCTCGTACGGATATCGGCGGCGAGGGCATCACGACGTTTCAGGACACGGATACGGGCGGTGGAATCTCTGTCGGAAACTCAAATGCCGGAATGATCGTTACGGCGTTCACCTACGCCATTCCGGATCCGGATGGCGGCCTTCTCGTCGCCACTCGAGGCGATGGGTTGTATCGACGCAATCTGATTTACCAGTTCAACGTTCGAAGCGGCGGTGCGGTCGCCTCCAACGGTGTACGTTCCGGCGATGCACGCGTCACAAACAATAACGTACCGGGGTTTGGTAATCTGTCGGGAACAGACATTGTGGAATTGGGCGCCTTCCCAACCACAGTGACGGGTACCGTTCAGGGTGTCGCCTTCCGTGGCACCTCGCTTTACGCAGTCACAAATACCGGTTTGCTTGTACAACTGAATCTGGGTACGGGGCTGGTGACCAACCTGGCGACCATCAGGACTCCGGGGGGGGCAGTCGCGCCCCTGACTGGTTTGACATTTGGGCCGGACGAAGTAGAGGATGGCGCTTACGCGACGACCCTGTTCGCTTCAGACTCGATTGGAAATATCTACGCTCTGGCCACAGGTCCGAATATTCTTGACCCGGCGGCGAATTTTGGCGACTCGGTCCCATTCTTTGTGGACGGCCAGTCCGTCCTCGAAACCGGATTGGCGGCTGCGGCTCTGACTTTCGGCACGCTTGAGCAAAACCTGTGGGCCCTGACCGGAAACCGCTCAACACAGGCGGGACATGGTATTCTCGCTGCACAGGATGGAACGCGACTGGAGTCTCCGGGCGGGGCCAGTCTGTACTTCGGCAATCAGGCGGGTGGAATTCTGGCAGGCAACAAGAACGATTTTGGTGCCCTCGGAACTCTCAACAATTACAACTTCCCGGGTGGAGCTCACGGAACGTATCTCAGCAATCCGTTCAGCCTCGAAGGCTACTCTGCCGGTGATAAGCCGACGCTGTATTTTAATTACCTGCTGCAGACCGACAGTCTGGATTACCTGCCTCGTGTGCGATCCATGTCGGACGCCATGCGAGTCTACGTGGGTGATGGAACGAACTGGGTCCTCGCGGCCACCAATGATTCCTACCGTGGTCCAATGACCGGGGACGATGAGCAGGATCTGGGACCGGCCGGAGTGACGACATTCCCAACCGCTCAGCTGTCACCAGACGTAGTTGAACTGTTTGACGAGTCAGCGACACCGACATGGCGTCAGGCGCGCGTGGATCTGAGCAATTTCGCAGGACGCTCGGATCTGCGTCTGCGGTTTGAATTCGATACCAGCGGTTCTGTGAATGTTGGCGACATCACCACCGTCGGCGAAGAAATGTACGCTCGTGAAGGCCATAAACTGCGCGATGGGCAGAGCTACATCCTTGAAGGTGTGAATCAGTTTGAACTTGATATGGGGTTCACCCTTGTTGCTCCGTCATTCAACCAGATTGCCGAAGGCGAAACCTTCACAATCGGGGCCTTCGGATCAACCATGAGGCTCGAATTCGATAAGGCTGGAAACGGGGTGACGGCAGGCAATATTGCAGTCACCATCAACAGTTCCATGAGTGCAAACGAGATCGCGCGGGCGATGGAGAACGCGATTGACGCTGAAGTTCTGCGTCTGACGTCCGGACCGCTGACAGAACTGTGGACACATCGCAACGGCAACCGCATCAATCTGATGCGGCAGCCACCAGGCTTCCCGATCAGCACGGCCGGCATGACTATCGTGCAAAGTGCCGGGGCTGGTCTGCTCGTTGAAGGGGCCCCTGGTGTGACTCCCGGGACAACCGCCGTCACCATTCACGCGGGAATGAGCCGCAATGAAGTGGCAGAAGTCATGGCCACGGCACTGGCTGGGCACTTGCTGCCTGCCGGAGTCTACAAGGAAGCGGAGCCCAACAATCTGCCAGATCCGCTGTTTTCACAGAACCTCGAAACGGTCTCCTGGACCAATGCGGCAAATAACACGATTCAGCAGA
>JALQWE010000225.1:6121-6356 GCA_023258825.1 Planctomycetaceae bacterium
CGGTGGAGGAACGGACTTTTACCGGTTTGTGGTGCCGGGTGGCGCGTTGAATCGTCGTGTTCTCGTGGACCTTGACGGTACCAACCCCAGCTTCAATTCCTTGCTGCGAATTGTGGACGGGCTGGGAAATACCGTCATCGAAAATCTCACCGGCTCGCAGCTGGACATCGGCAGTAACTTTGTCACGTCATACATTGACACCAACCTGGCTCCGGGCGAGTACTACATCCAGGTG
>JALQWE010000226.1 GCA_023258825.1 Planctomycetaceae bacterium
AGGAGTTTCGTGAGCGATTCGACGAAGTTCCTGTGATCGTCATCACTGCGTTTGGCGATTTGCCCACAGCCGCAAAAGCATTCTCTGGTGGGGCTTTTGAATACCTGATCAAGCCTTTTGACCTGAGTCACTTTGTTTCGGTTGTCAGTCGCGCACTGTCCCCGCGCACCGGGCAGATCTCCGAATCCGGTATGCTGGCAGAATCTGGTCTTGTCGGAAGTAGTCCGGAGATGCAGGCGATCTATCGCCGGATCGCAATCGTCGCTCCAACTCCGTTTCCTGTGCTGCTTCTGGGGGAAACTGGAACGGGAAAGGAACTGGCCGCACGAGCAATTCACTGTCACAGCGCTGTCGCCTCAGGACCGTTTGTTCCTGTCTGCCCGGCTTCACTGAATCCGTCGCTGATCGAAAGTGAACTTTTCGGGCATGTTCGAGGGGCATTTACGGGCGCCGAAGACAACCGTCGTGGCTTGTTTGAGCTCGCTGAAAACGGCACTTTGTTCCTTGATGAGATTGCTGATACGCCGTTGACTGTTCAGGTGAAGTTACTGCGGGTTCTGGAAACAAGACGCTTCACTCCAGTGGGTAGTGGCCGGGAACAGTCGACATCCGCTCGATTCGTCGCTGCGACCCACAGAAATCTCCGTGAAATGATAAACGCCGGTACGTTTCGAGAGGACCTCTACCATCGTCTGAGTGCCTTCACTGTCTGCATGCCCACCCTGCGAGAGCGTGTGACTGATATTCCGATTCTGTTCGAACACTTTCTTCGACTAATTCCCGAATCTCTCCGCCCTCGTACCATCAGTGCTGAATTCACGGCCGCTTTGTGTGAGCAGAACTGGTCAGGAAACGTCCGGGAATTGCGCAATGCCGTGGAACACGCGGTCGTCATGTGCCGTGGCCAGGTGCTGCAGCCGGAGCACCTGCCACAGCGCGATTTATCAGAAAAGCCGCGGACTGTTGCTTCTCCCGATTTCACGGAGGCCATTGAAGCGTGGGTCTCAGAACAAATGCAGTCGGGTTCCGCAGATCTGTACGACAGCGCACTGAGAATTCTGGAGGCCACCCTGATTCCAGCCGTGCTGAAGCTGACCGGCCAGAACCGAACGGCGGCCGCACGCGTGCTGGGGATGGATCGAGCCACCCTGCGCACAAGACTCAGGGATCAGGACTCGGCGGCAAACTGACGTAGACCGACCACAGCGAACGCCGACGACAGAGAACTCGGGCACGAAACATGCCTGCAGTGGCTGGCGAAAATTCGACTGCCCCCTGAGCCCGAAACGACTGGACAACCTGCCACGGCTGCCGGCAAAAAATCGCCGGCATTCACCTTCTGAACACTGCTGTGTTCCCGTACTCGGGGGCAAAAATTGCCCGTGTCAGTCAGTCAGTCAGTCAGTCAGTCAACGGACGCGGTACATGAAAGCGTTTCAGCTTGCGATCCAGCGTGGACCGTTCAATTCCCAGAATCTGGGCCGAGCGGGATTTGTTCCATCCCGTATGCTCCAGCGTTTTCAGGATGTGATCCTGTTCAACATCGGCAAGCGACAACTCACGATACTCGCCCGGGGCGTCCTTCAGGACGACAGGGGGCGACGCACGGTGCGACAATCCGGATAACTGAATGTCCGTGTCCCGCACCACTTCGTTGCGACACAGGATCACGGTCCGTTCGATCGTGTTCTGCAGTTCCCGCACGTTCCCGGGCCAGTGATATTCACGCAGCTTCTGAATGGCCTGTTCGGTAAAGCCTGTGATCACGCGACCAGTCTTCTGCACAAAACGATGCAGAAATGCTTTTGCCAGCAATTCAATATCGTCCCTGCGGTCACGCAGCGGTGGCGCAGTGATCTCTGCCACCTGCAGCCGGAAATAAAGGTCCTTACGGAAGTCACCGTCTTCCACTGCTTCCTCGAGGTCCCGATTGGTCGCTGCCACAATCCTCACATTCACCTGAATCGGTTTGCGCCCACCGATCCGTTCAAACGCGTATCCCTCAAGAACTCGCAGGAATTTCGCCTGTATCGCTGCGCTCATTTCTCCAACTTCATCCAGAAACAATGTCCCGCCGTCCGCCTGTTCAAATCGACCGGGTTTTCGATCAATCGCGCCCGTGAATGCTCCCTTTTCGTGTCCGAACAATTCACTTTCCAGCAGGCTTTCATTCAAGGCCGCACAGTTGATGCAGACAAACGGACCGTCGCGCCGTGGACTGCGTTCATGAATACTGCGTGCAATCAATTCCTTACCGCAACCGCTTTCACCACGAATCAGCACGTTGGCATCTGTCTCAGCAATCAGGTCCAGTTTCTCCCGCAGATCTCGCATCTGCGATGTTTCACCCACCAGCAGGCGTTCCTGAGACAGTTGCGATCGCAGCACTTCATTCGCGGATCGCGCTTTGGCGAGCCCAGTCTGCAGTGAGTCCCGCTGCTGCAGATGATGCAGCGCTAAGGCCAGTTGACCAGCGACAGCCAACGTAAATTCCAGATCATTTCGATCCAGTGGATTGTCGGGGTTACTGGAGTACAGATGAATGAGTCCAAACACACGTTCTTCCGTCTGTATCGGCGCACAAATCACGCTCAACGCTTTCATCTCGCCCAGACTGTCAAACACCGACAACTGCCGATCATCCGCCACGTCCCTCGCCAGAATCGCCTCACGGCCCGACAAAACAATCCGCGACAAATTGTCAGAAACCCGACGGTACGGCAGATCGCGAACACTGTGCCATCCGGAGAGCACCAGATCCGCAGGTGCGGGGCGGGCCGATGACTTCGTACTCGAAAGAAGAATGGCGGAAATGCCAGCCACCGTTTCACGAGTCAGGCTGGCGAGCACAACATCGGTCAACTGCTGCTGAGTCTCGGCCACACCCATCTCTAGCCCAAGACGGTACAGCCGCGCAAGTTCAGCGGAACGCTCCCGGCGAATCTGTCCGGTTGCCAGAAACTCGGGCAGCCGCGCGCTGTGCAGGATACTGGGCACCGGCTCGACGACGGGAACGGAAGTCTGAGTGGCTGAAGTGGCTCGTTCCGGGGAATCATGAGGTTTCTGAGGCGTCGGCAGAACCTGACCAAGGTTAGTGGTAAAGCCCAGTCGACAAGCGCCGATACCGATAATATCACCCGAAACCAACGGCTGATCTCCGGTCACACGACGATCGTGAATCAGCGTCCCATTACGGCTGCCAAGGTCACGCAAGCGCCACTCCCCTTCACCGAAAAACAACTCACAGTGATTGCGACTGCAGGAATCATCCTGCAGTACAACCCGATTGTTTGTCGATCGGCCAATCGTGGTGACCTGCCCTTGCCGAAGCCGCACGGCATCCCGCCATGTGGCGCCATCCCATGTCAGCAGATAAGCCGTACCGTCTGCAGCCTGCTCAGCCGACCCCGGATTCTCTGACTCCACGTGTGTCATAGTAGTTCTGTTTCCGTTCACGGAAATTCAGCAGGTTCAATGTGTCTCGCTCAATATCCCCCGCTGTCGGAGGTTGATCGCGCAACAATCAACAACCGCTGAGAGACCAACACCAGGGTATTCTCGGCAGGCCTGATCTTCCGCTGACTTATTTGAAATCACCAGCCATGATCACAAACAAACGCTCAGGCTTCAGGTGACGTCTGAGCACTTCGTTGACCTGTTCCACGGTCAGCGAGCGAATCTGTTCTTCAAATTCGGCGACGTGCTTCATGTCCCGCTCGATAAACGCGTATGCCTCCAGCATCGGTGCCAGAGCCGCATCATTACTGCGACTGACTTGCTGCTCCTGCAGATAACCCGTTTTGGCAGCCTCCAACTCCTCTTCAGTGATGCCGTCCGCCAGCAATCGCTGCAGTTCTTCCTGAATGGCCGTATTCACTTTGTCTGCGTTTTCCGGATTGGAAATCGCAAAGATAAAGAAGGCCGTCCGCTCATCCACAGCCGACGGCTGCAGACCGGACTGAATCGTGTAAGACAACCCGTCTTTCTGCCGCACTCGGTCACCCAGACGCGAATTCAGACCACCACTTCCCAGGATGAAATTCCCAATGGCCAGCCCGGCATAGTCCGGGTGATCGTCACGCAGGGGAAGCGTCATCATGGCAATGAATGCAGCATTCGCCTTGTCCGGTGTCGTAATCTTTTCTGTACTTCCCTTCGCATTGTTGACGTGAACTCGAGGAATCCGAGTGAAAGGCACGTCAGATTTCCAGTCCGCCGTCAGCTTTCCAATAGCCTTCAGAGCAGCGTCCGGGTCGAAGTCTCCGAGGACGGTCAGTTCACCGACAGCGGCCGACAGCAATTGCTGATGGATCTCGCGGACTTCGTCAACCGTTACCGCCCGCAGTCGCTCCACCTGCTCGGTCAGCGGTGCTTCATATCGCGGATCCTGAGCGTCATAAGGAGAAATCCGTCGAGTGGCTTCTGAAAAGGCAAGGGCCACCGGATCGGTCACCTGCTGACTCAATGCCGCAATCTGCTCTTCCCGGAGGATCTCCATTTCTTCCTTCGGGAATGCCGGATGACGCAGCATATCTTCCACCAGATTCAGTACCGGCAACAGGTTTTCCCGATTGGTCTGAACAGTGACGGCTAACGTACCCGGTGTACCACTGAAGCTCACCCGCGCGCGATAAGTATTCAGTTCATCGGCCAGCTGCTGACGCGTGCGTCCCTCGGTCCCGCGGTCCAGCAGTCCTGGAAGCAGTTCAGCGGCCAAACCTCGCCCCTGCAGCGCTTTCAGATTTCCATAACGCAGATTCAAACGCAGAGTCACCAGGCCTCCTCGCGTTTTTCTGGGAAGCAGTGTCGTCCTGATACCTGACGGAAGCGCCGACCGCACCAGCCTGCTTTCAATACCCATGGGACTGGCATCGAATTCCTCACCACCAGAGACCGCCGCTCGGCCTTTGTAATCCTTCAACATCGCAGCGACATCCGCGACCGCCGGGATCTCAGCCCGTTCGGCCACCTTCGCAGGTTCAAAAATTCCTGCTGTCCGATTGTTCCGAACCAGATACGCGCGGGCCACCCGCGTCACATCGTCAGGAGTCACGGCTTCCAGTCGGTCCCGATGCAGGAAAAACAAACGCCAATCGCCCTGCGCCGACCATTCGCTCAGTTCAATCGCCACTGATTGCGAATTTGTCATCTGCAGCTCCCGCTCCTTCAGCAGTTCGGCCTTCGCCCGATTGACTTCTTCAGATGTGAATGGCGTCTCAGCAGACAACTCCACTGCATCCGTGAGACTCTGCAGCAATGCGACCGCTTCTGTACCTTCCGAAGCCTCCGCGCCGAACATCAACGCGCCCGGATCGTGCAGCCCAAACGAAAATCCGTAGGCAGAGGCCGCCAGTCGGCGTTTGACCAACCCCTCGTAAAGGCGTCCCGAAGGTTCACTGGACATCACCGCTGACAGCACATCCACTGCGGCATAGTCCGGATGAGGCCCTGCTGGAATGTGATACATGACGCCGGCGATCGGCACGTCGCCGACGCGTCGTACCGTGACCAGTCGCTCACCGTCCTGAGCCGGTTCTTCGGTGTAGGTCCGGTCCAGTTCCCGTTCCGGCCGCGGAATTTTGCCAAAGTACTCCGCCACGAGCGACAAAGCTTTGCCGCTGTCGAACTTTCCGGCAATGATCAGCATCGCATTGTCCGGCTGGTAGAAACGCTTGTAAAACCGACGCAGATTTTCCACCGGAACACGTTCAATGTCCGCTCGGTTGCCAATCGTGGATCGTCCGTAGTTGTGCCATTCAAATGCCGCTGCCATCACGCGCTGCATCAGCACTCGCTGAGGACTGTTCTCGCCTCGCTCAAATTCATTTCGAACGACCGTCATCTCCGAGGCCAGGTCCTCCGCCCGGATGTAACTGTTCATCATCCGGTCTGCTTCCATCTTCAGAGCGAATTCGAGCGACTCGTCACCGGCTGGAAGAGTCTCAAAGTAGTTTGTACGGTCCAGCCATGTCGTGCCGTTGAAGTCCGCACCGCGCTTCTGCAACTCCGCTGGAATGTCCGGATATCCCGGAGTCCCCTTGAACAGCATGTGCTCCAGCAAATGCGCCATGCCCGCTTCGCCATATCCCTCATGCCGTGAACCCACAAAGATTGTCAGGTTGACGGTCACTTTCGGACTGGACACGTCAGGAAACAACAGCACCTGCAAACCGTTGTCCAGCTGATACTCCGAGATGCCCTCTACTTCGCGAAGCGGCTGCAAGTCGTCAGCCTGCAAACATCGGCCCGCCAAACACAGTACCGTCGCCAGAATCCAACCCAGTGACACTCGCATCGTCAACTCTCCCCTACTCTGCACCAAATACCGACAAGTTCTGGAATGTTAT
>JALQWE010000227.1 GCA_023258825.1 Planctomycetaceae bacterium
CGGAGCTGGACGCAGCTGTGAGCTGCATGCCGTCTCGACAAAGGATCAGGAGTTGTCGAAGCGGCTGATGACGGAAAGCCAGTTGTGCTACACCACACTGGCAGAGAAGTTTCCAAATTCTGATCAGGGCCAGGAGGCCACAGCGTCACTGCGTCGACTGGCGGTCACCGGACAGACGCTGACTCAGTTTTCAGGCCCCACTGTGGATGGTGGTTATGTGACGTCTGAGGAATTCAGTGGGAAGCCAACTCTGATTTACTTCTGGGAATCGGAAAGCGATGAGTTCGTTGAGAAGATGCTTCCCGAGCTGGAAAAGATTCGGGGCCAATTGCCAGCGGATCGACTGCGCATTGTGGGCGTGGCCATGGACGAGGAAGAGGCCGCATTGAATGCGTGGCTGGAATCGCATTCGGTACCTGGGCAGCAGATTTTCTTTCCGAATGCCGAGCAACGATCGTGGAACAGTCCATTGGTGAGATTCTGGGGAATTGCGACATGTCCGAGCATCTGGCTGGTGGATGCTGAGGGGAAGGTGGTGTCCACCAACGTGAAGCTGGATGACCTCGTGCCAACTCTGCGTCAGGTTCTGCAAAAGCGCTGAGTACCTGAATGGGATGAAAAACTTCGGCACCTGAGCGTGGGGACATCCCTGCGACTCAGGTGCTTTCATTTGGCAACGCTGCAATCGCTGTTCAATTGCGATCGGAATTCAGTGTTGGAAGCGGCACCTGGGAGTAGCTGTTGCCGCCGGCGGCAATGACCACAATCCAGTATGTTCCGGCGGGGCGCGACGCTGACAGGTTCATCACAGCTGTATCTGAAGACAGCGAGAGGGTCTTCTTTGCCTGTTCGAGGCTGATGACAGCCGTGAAGGTCGGGATGGCGTTGCGGGACAGCGCGGCAATTCGTTCGGCAATCTCGGATTTCTGCACACCACGGGCCTCCAGGATGCCGTAGACCAGTTGTTTGCCGAATGGATCAGTCATTTCAACGATCAATCCAACGGGGTCCTGAAGCCCTGATTTCTGCATAGCCGAAACGATTTCGACTGCGTTTTGCGCCAGGAGGTGACGTCGCAATTCCAGCGACGCTTTGGAAACTCCATCCGACATGGGCAACGATGAGTCCTGAAAAACGTGGAGCGTGGGATTTGGTATCGGCTTTGGGGGTGTACCTTCGGCCGGTCTGTTTCTCCGATCTTGAATCTGCAGGATTCAACAGAATCAGTGAACGACGTTTTGATGGAATCGGGACACCGCAGGATATGTTCTGCGATTACTGGCCGAGTTGATGATAAAGAGAAATCGGTACAGAACGGACAGCTGACGCCTGAATTGTGGATAGCTTTGCCCGGAATTGGCAAGCGATTTGGGGAGATTTACGCGGTTTTAAAATGATTGTTGGTGCTGTGCTGTCTCGAAATTGGGGGAACATCGAATATTTCGGTTTGAGACATGGATCGGATTCCCTCGCGTAAGGTTGCGGATTTTGATTGTTGAGTTGTATTCATTGTGATGGCTGTTGTCATTGGATGTTGACCAGTGACGCATGCGATGATGGCGCCATCGTGGGTCAGTTCAGCTGGAAAATCGAGGTGTCAGCAGCGGTAGCCCATTGACCTGCTCGTGAGCTGTGGTTTCAGCACTACGGTGGCGAATCAGCAGGAGACCGTGGCCGACGGTCAGCAGCGTCCGTTCGAGTGCAGGGGTGTGATCGACGATCTGCAGCAGGGGCTGGAAATCGGGCGTGTGAGCAACGGCGGCATTGCAGACGACAAGGAGTCTGTGTGAGATTCGCAGGAGGTCTGTCCACCAGGCGGCGTACTGATTTCGATCTGCATTCAGGAAGATGAAGTCGTAATGGTTGGGAGGGGCCTGCTGCAGGAAGTCGGCTGCAGTTGACTGATGCAGAGTCACATGGTGCAGCAACTGACATTCCTGAAGGTGCTGCGAGATCACCTCCAGTGATTCAGGGCTGGGACAGACGGCATCAATCGTGGCGTTGCCGGGCAATGCGGCTCTGGCCATCCAGACGGTGGAGTAACCCAGGCGGGAGCTGATTTCGAGGATGCGTGTTGGTTGTTGCTCCTCAATCAGCAATTCCAGAAATCTGCCGGTTGAGGGAGTGACATGGAGACCGTCGGGGCGCTGTTCGGCAGTCTGGTTTCGTTCGTGCTGAATGAGCCGGTCGAGGACCTTGCTGATGATTGGATCGTTTGTGTTCATCTCGCCATTTTAGCCTCGGCCTGAAAATCAAAAAATGGGCATTCTGTTTTTTTCGGTGCCAGTTGATTGTCGTTTGCTCCAGATGCCGTCAAGTTCTGTTTTGCGGGATTTTGCGTTCGGTAATTGTGGCCTCTGGGAGGGTGGGCGGAAAAATCCGGAAGTGTTTGCGGCTCGGGTGGAACCTCGCCCTCCCGAAAAATCGCCTTCTCGAAAACTCGCCCGTTATGAATCCTACTCGCTCGGAATCTCGCGTCTCCTGATGACGCGCCTTGCCCATGGGGAACCCTGTGATGATCGCAGGCGTTGCCTGTTCCGAAAGCCCGGAGCTGGGTATCATATGGGGCGACTTCCAACAGTTCAGCACAGGATTCATGGATATGGCAGAAGCAGTCCCGGCACCGGATGCACCCAGCGTGGCAACTCGCCCATTTGCGCACTTGCATTGTCACACGCATTACAGCCTTCTGGACGGAGTGAATCGCATTCCGGATCTGGTGTCACATGTCAAAGCCAACGGCATGAATTCCATCGCGATTACCGATCACGGTAACCTGTACGGGGCGATTGAGTTCTACAATGCGTGCAAGTCGGGGGGAGTGAAGCCGATTCTGGGTTACGAGGCCTATGTGGCTCCGGGGATGCGATCGGATCGCAGTGCCAGTCGTCAGAAGGAAGCGGCCACGCACCTGACGCTGTTGGCGATGAATCGGAAGGGGTTTGACAATCTGATTCGCATGTCGTCGCTGGCCTACCTGGAAGGCTTCTACTACAAGCCTCGAATTGACCGCACCTTGCTGGAAGAATGCAGTGAGGGCATTATCTGTTTGTCTGGCTGCGCGTCGTCCGAATTGTCTCGTCTGTTGCTGGCAGACAATCGGGATGAGGCTCGCAAGCTGACGGAATGGTATGTGCGAGTTTTCGGCGACCGCTTTTACATGGAGATACAGAACTCCGGCTTTGAGATTCAGCGTCAGTGTCTGGAGCTGACGGTGGATCTGGCCAATCGTATGGGTTTGCCGCTGGTGGCCACCAACGACGCGCACTATCTGACTCAGGCGGACGCCAAGGTTCAGGACGTCATGCTGTGCGTGAATACTCGCACGACGATCGATGACGAAAAACGCATGAAGATGGAGCATGACGGTCTGCATGTGTGTTCGCCGGATGAGATGTATTCGCGATTTCCTGGTCTGGAAGACTCCGTTGCCCGATCGCAGGAAATCGCCGATCGCATTGACATGCAGTTGGGGGAACGCAAGCTGTACCCGGTGTTTCGTCCACCGGATCAGAAAACGGACATTCAGTATCTGCGGGATCTGTGTCGTGATCGGATGTACGAGCGGTACGGGGACGAGTTGACAGAAGCGCACTGGAAACGCCTTGACTACGAATTGAGTGTGATTGAGTCGAAGGGGTATGCCAGCTACTTTCTGATTGTCTGGGACTTTGTGGAGTTTGCGCGGCGGAACGGGATTCCGTGCGGGGCGAGAGGTTCGGCGTGTGGTGCGATTGTGGCGTACTTGTTGCGACTGGGGGATGTCTGCCCGCTGAAGTACGATTTGCTGTTTGAGCGATTTCTGGATCCCAGTCGTAATGAGCCTCCTGATATCGACATCGACTTCTGTCGCGATCGTCGACAGATGGTGATTGACTACACAAAGCAGAAGTATGGTGAGCGCAATGTTGCGCAGATTGGCACGTATGGAACGCTGAAGGCGAAGAATGCGATCCGGGACGTTGGCCGGGCACTGAATGTGCCACTCAACCGGGTCAACGAGTTGGCCAAGATGGTTCCGGAAACGCTGAATATTCGTTTGAAGGACGCGTTGAAGGAAAGTGCCGACCTGAAAGCGGCGTACGACACCGATCCAATGGCTCGCAAGCTACTGGATTTCGCGATCGCGGTTGAGGGACTTGCACGCAGTGCCGGCACGCATGCTGCCGGTGTGGTGATTGCTGACGTACCACTGGACACAGTACTGCCACTGCAGACGATCACCGGCAAGGAAGACATCATCACGCAATGGGACGGGCCGACGGTTGAAAAGGTCGGTCTGCTGAAAATGGACTTTCTGGGTCTGCGAAATCTGACGATCCTTGATAAGGCCATCCAGAACGTTAAGCGTCGCTACCCGGACTTTGATTTGGAAGTCGTCAAGAACAATCTGACGGATGCCCGCACATTTGCTCTGCTGCAGCGAGGTGAGACGAAGGGGGTCTTTCAGTTGGAGTCCGGCGGGATGCGGGACCTGCTGACGAAGATGCGTCCCGACTGTTTCGCAGACATTATTGCCACGTCTGCACTCTATCGACCTGGTCCGCTGGAAGGCGGGATGGTGATGGAATATGTCGACGTGAAGCATGGTCGCAAGCCACCTCGAAAAGTGCACCCCACCGTCGACGCGGTTCTGGAAGAGACCTACGGAGTGATGGTCTATCAGGAACAGGTGATGCGGATTCTGAACCGCGTGGGGAACATCGAGCTGAGCAAAGCCTACAAATGCATCAAGGCCATCAGCAAGAAGCAGGAAAAGGTCATCACCGGGTTTCACTCGGACTACATCTCGGGCGCTGTCAGTAATGGAATTTCCGAGCAGATCGCGCAGGAACTGTGGAACCTGATCGTTGCCTTCGCGGGATACGGCTTCAACAAATCCCACTCGACGGCCTATGGTCTGATTGCCTACGAGACGGCGTATCTGAAAGCTCACTATCCTGTCGAATTCATGGCCGCCCTGCTCAGCTGTGAGATGGAGAGCACGGAGCGGATCAGCGAGCATGTCGACGATGCCCGTCGGATGAAGATTGAGATTCGTGCGCCGGACGTCAATCTGTCTGAAGTGGACTTCGGGATTGTTGACGAGAAAATCACCTTTGGATTGGGAGCCATCAAAGGGGTTGGAGAGAACGCGGTTCGTGCGATCGTGGATGAACGGACGCTCAATGGGCCGTTCCGCGACATTTTCAATCTCACGGAACGAATCGACCCCAGAACGCTCACCAAAAATGTTCTTGAAACGCTTATCAAAGCCGGGGCGCTGGACAGCCTTCCCGGCACACGAGCTCAGCAGATGGCGATTGTGGAACGCGCCGTACAGGCCGCTACATCTCGCCAGAAAGACAAGGCTCGTGGACAGAAAAGCCTGTTCGGCGGGGATGACGAGGAGACCGATGACCAGGGAGCCCCGGTGCCCAGTGCTCTGCCGGATGTGCCGGACTGGACTCATTCGCAGAAGCTGCAGTTTGAAAAAGACACCATCGGCTTCTACCTGACCTCACATCCGCTCACACAGCACGCCCGTCGCGTCGAACGCTATGCTGCCAACCGCAATCAGGAACTGGCTGACATGGAGGACGGGGCTCAGGTGGTTGTGGGCGGCATGATTTCTGCCATCAAGCTGGCGACTGCGAAAAAGACCAGCCGCAATGGACACTCCAAATATGCCAACTTCGACCTGGAAGATCCCACTGGCATCATTCGCTGCATCGCCTGGCCGGAAGACTATGCCCGATTCGAAGAAGTGATTCGGACGGAAAACGTCGTGATTGTTGCTGGTAAGGTGGATCGTCGCGGACGCGAGCCCAATCTTGTCGTGAACCGCATTCTGACTCTGGATCAGGCCGATCGGGAATTCACAGCCCAGGTCGCCATCAAATTCGAAGCTGGATTGCATACTCACGAAGACATTCATCGGGTGCGTGTCCTGCTCTCCCGATACCCCGGTACGACGGACGTGATTCTGGTGGTGGATTCCGCCGGAGACAACGGCGGGCGGATCTCTGATCCCGGGGAAGAAACGGATCGGGGGGCCGGCGGCGTCCCCGCAGGCACTCGCTTGCGTTATGTCCTGACCACCGGGAACGATTGTCGCGTCAGTGTGGGACCGGAATTCCTGACGGCGTTGTCGGAAGTTGTGGGCGAATCCAACTATGACCTGAAAGCTGCCAAAACTCGCAAACCATCAGGACAGGGAATTGGTCGCTGAACAACCGAAGATGTCCTCCTGGTTCCCAGGGGGACGAATGCGGGATTGAAGAGTTCTCCAGTGGGAGAGCGATAGTTTCACCTGAGCCGGATTTGGCTTCGGGGTTCGGGTTTCAAACCACGGATGG